>CANQZJ010000024.1 GCA_947628315.1 uncultured Oscillospiraceae bacterium | reverse complement strand
TAAGTTGTTACATTCACTTTTGAATCAAAATCAGTTTGCTTCGGTCAGCCGTTCTCAGCCCTTGATGTTCCCCGAAACGGGTTGATAATGTTGATCCAACCGTTGTGCATCCGCCGCTTGTAATAGTATATCATAGGGATATTCACCGAATATGGAGTTTCCGCAATCTTCTCAGACTGTTGGAACGATTCGTTCTCGAAATTGAACCTGTCCTCGCCGACCTTGTGGTTATAGTATTTGGCGATTCCGTCAAGCCCCTGATGCACAAGCATGGTGCCGACAACCGAGCAGAAGGCATACACTATGCGGTTTGCCGGGAAGCCGAATATCGACAAGCCCCATTCTCCGGCATGGAAGATGAAGCACAGTGCGACAAGCGTAAGCCCGGCCAGCACCGGATATATCACCATAGTCCTGAGATTGAACTTCAAAGCCTTCTTAGCCTTGGTGCCGATGCACACGACGCATATACATATCAGCTCCGCTACCTTACACCCTGCCACGGAACTGAACACCTTGAAGCGTCCGAGCAGGTCGAGGATGAACTGCGTCACACGGTTGTCCGCCGTTATCGGCAGATTCATCACAATCTCGATTATCAGGAAGATGTAGATGCAGCTACGGAAGTAGTTATACATCTGCTGCTGTTCCTTTGTTTCCTCAAAAGCCATACAACTTATGTTCTAAAGATGTTGTTATTGTAATATAAAAGCATTAACTTTGCAGTATAAAAGATTACCGATATGGATATAGCTATTGAAAAGAAGAATCAGAGTTTCCGTCTTTCCGTTGACCTGATCGAGCGGCTGAAGCGGATTGCAAAGCGTCAGAACCGCAGCCTTAACAATTATGTCGAAACGCTGTTGCTTGACGCCGCCTATCACGAGCCTAATGCCACGACTCTCGCCGCGATGAAGGAGGCCGAGAGCGGAGCGTTGCGTGATGAGCCCGCCCTTGACCTGACTTCCATCGAAGCAATGGAGAAATCCATGGGGCTATGAAAAAGCTGAAAGCGTCCTCTCAATATAAGAAGGACTACAAGCGGTTCAGAAACAACCCTAAGAAGGTCATGGAGCTTAAAGAGATCCTGAACAGGCTCGCAAACGAGGAGCCGATTCCGGAAAAGCACAACCCACACATGCTGACCGGTGATTACAAGGGTTATATGGAATGTCATATAGAGAGTGACTTCCTCCTTATATGGTTTGACCCCGACACTGACCAGATAGACCTTGTGCGTCTTGGCTCCCACTCGGAGCTATTCGGATAATCCGGTTATAACGGCATCTTGAATCCGAGCATGAGGCCGTTCCGGAATGTGTCGCCATGCAGGAAATTCACATTGTTTTTCTGTATGATTGAGAACTCGCACCCGTTTTGGAACACATAGTTATATTCAAAACCGCCCTCAATGCCGATGAAAAACCTGCGCTCCACCGCTCCGAACTGCGGGCCGAAGCGGACACGGAAGCTGCCGTTTTTGTAACGGTGCAGACGGTGCTTGTAGATCAGGCCGCCGTCCCAGTAATATCCTTTCCAGAATTGATCGGGGCCGGATTTCCAGTGATTGCCGATTTCACCATATATCTCCACGGCATTGCCGTAGGTGAATGAACGCTCGTAGCCGACGGTGGAGTTGAGCGTCGAGGGGAAGAGGAATCCGGCGTTTACGGTGAGCTTGCTGTCCTGCGCCGAGGCTCCGAGGGAGGCGACGGCGCATATCATGGCGAGAATAATCTTCTTCATAATGATTCGGTATTATCGGTATTATTTGTAGATGTGGGGAGTATATGAGTAAGGCAGGTGCCTGAGTATGTCGGAGTCGAAACCGTCGGCATTGAGAATGTCGTCATACTCGATAGTGAGCGTGATTACGCGGCCACTTATCTGATTCTCGGATATTTCGATGCGCAATACCTTCTCGTCCGGGAATGTCAGTTTGTCGAGCACAAGCACGTTGCGGTAATTCTTTTTGAACTTCCGGGCGAGATTGAGCGAGTATGCCGGGGTCAGCTCCACGGTCTGCGAGTTGGTGGCCTTCACCTCCTTCTTGTCGGTGAGCTTCACGCGCACCTCGGCGATGTTGTATGGGATTTTCGTCCGATTCTGCAACGAGTAGTCAATGAAGAAATAGTCGTCCACCGAATAGATGTTGTTGACAATCGCCTTCATGCCATGAGCCTTAGACACGACCTGGTTGTACCTGCGTCCGCTGCCATAGACAGCCCAGGCATAGCGGGCCATCTCCGACTGCGGCATTGATACCTCCGGATTGATGTAAGAGTCCATGCCCGAATATGGAACGCGGTGTATGGAGGCGGCACGGGAGGGTACGGAGGTATATACCACCTCGTACTGCGCGAGGTGACGCTCACCTATGAGCGTCAGCGTCCCCATCAGCTCACCCTCGCGGTAGCCGGAGGGGAGCGAGTCGGATTCCATGAACGGCTTTACACGCACTATGTTGTCGGCACACTGGTTGCCGATAATCTTGGCGGTGGAAAGATCCACCATCTTTATGTTCTCCGGCATGACGATGTGGGTGGTTACATCGGAGTTGACATAGATTTTCTCCTTGGCCGAAGCCTGCGATGCGACGGCGCACAGCGCGGCAGCCGCGATAATTATTCTGATATTCATAATGATATGTTGTTTGTCTTTCAATAAGCCTCGTCTGAGTTGATGAGATAAACGATTGTGTTGTACTTGATTTTCGCCTTGTTCTTGCGGATATTGGCTGACACGGCGGAAGTGGCCGAGTTATACATATTCTGTAAAGCCTGAAGTGCTATAGCCTCGCCAGATATTCCGGAGCCGTAGCCGCTCTCCGATTCAAAGCTGATGTTCTGCTGCACCGTGCTTGCCCCGGCCTCCTTCATAAAGTCACGGAAAGCGGATTCAGGCACATAAAAGCCCTCCATGCCGTCGTTGTCGAACACCGAGAGGTTAACTTTCAGGAATTTTCCTCCCACGAGTATTGAGGTTATGGCCGCGCGGACGCGCTGCTGCCCGAACCCCGTTACCGTCCCATATAGATATGTGCCTTTCGGAAGCCTCACATCGTGTATAGTCACATCGTCAAGGAGCTTGAAGCGGAGCCTCGTGCCCTCGTGCGCCTTGGTGGTCTTGTCGATCATGGCGCGTATGAGCGGAGCGTCGGCATTTTCAGCAATGCCTGACACGGTGTTGAACTTGTCGGCGTTGGTGTCACGCGATTTCAGCACAAGCAAGGGGCGGTTCCTCTCGCGCTCCGCAGCCTTAGCCCTGGCGATGGAGTCTGCCCGGTGCTTCTTTTCCTTGTCCTCCGTGTCGGGCTGTCCGATACCTAACCCGGCTTCGATGGCCTTCTGCCTCTCGTAGCTGCGCTGCTGTATCGCCTCAATATCGCGGACATACTCACTTCTCGGATCAAGGACGGACTCATAATCGGCCGGATTGTAGCCGTCGCCGTAGGCGTAGGAATTGATATGCCGCCGTGATTCGGCAAGCGACCGCTCCAGTTCCTCCAATTCCTGCTGCTGGCGCATACGCTCTGCCTCGGCGGCGTCGATGCGGTCAAGCTCGTCATCGGAATAGCCGTGTTCCAGGGCCTCGCGCTCCTCCTGTTCCTCGCCGAGCGCGCCCACCGCTGTGAAGGCGTCCTCGTCGCCGAAGCGTCGCGACATCTCGAACATCTTGTCACCGGGAGCCTCGGCGTTTGCCTCCGGCAGTGTCGAGTTGATACGGTCGGTCGCCACGGCCTGTCTGTCGTCACCGCCAGCTCCGAAAGTCTGCATTACGAAGTATATCAGGAAGCACAGCGGAACGAATATCGCTGCCGGAAAGATATACTTCGGCTGTTTGAAATTAATCTTTTTCATTATCGTGTTGTTTGAGTGATTCGACAATCTTTTCGAGCTGCCTGTAACGCCTTATTATCCCGATGGAATCGGCGTGTGTCTTGCGCGGAATCGCCATCAGCGAGTCCAGCTCGTGCTTCACGGCCTGGCCGTCGCCCGTAATCTCCAGTAGCCTCCTGCGCTGAGCCTCCTTGTTGGCCTGTATGGTGCGGAAGCCGCTGAAGATAGGCTCCACCTTGGCGATTGAGTGAAGATTCGGGTCTTTCGATTCCATGCGCGCCCCGGCAACAATTATGTCGCACACCAGTATCAGCAACAGGGAGCCGACGACGTATCCGAAAGTGCGTCGGGGGTGCCGGGTGGCCCATGAGTTGGCCTTGCGGATTCTCGCTGCCAGACGGTAGCGTGCGCCTATGGCACCCATCTTCGGACGGAGCCATGAGCCTAAGGCGTTCCCGGCCTTGCTCCTGCCGTCCCGTATTGTCTTTCTTAATGATTTCATAACCGTTGTCAATAATCGAGGTCTTTGTTTTCAAGTGTGCGCCAGTTGGTTATCATAAGGCCGTGGGGATTGTTCTGCGTCCTCGGCACGTTCTCTATGGAGCCGGTGGTGAGCATGGAGCGTTTCAGGTCGCGTGTGCGCCTCTTGATGATCTGCGTGCCGTAGTAGTTGAAGCGGCGTGTATGCTCGTCGAACTGTATCGAGTCGCAGATTATGGTGCATACGGCCGACGACGATATTATGTCGGAATAAAATCCGTTCTCGTCAAGGGCCTGCTTCTGCTTCAAGGCCGTGCCGTCGGCCATATACATGGCCTTTCCGACAGTCCACTTGATATAGTCGTTGTCGGGAGGCAGGTTGAAAAAATATTGGTGGAAATTCTCAATATAGCGGCTAATATACTTGATATTCAACGGGTAACAAATTGAACCTGTAATCGGAGTAACAAACCGCCCACAATGAGGGTGTTTTATCGGCATTTTTCGGAACTTATGGGAATAGTTCCGATTGCCGGGTAACAAAGTGTTTTCATTCATTTTTTTACCACTTAAATTTTTTATGACAGTAAATAACTGCGATGATTGAGAGTATTGAGGCGACAAAGAATAGAACTATAAGGGCAGTTAAATCGTCCGACTGTATTTTTGTGTTGGCATAAATCACCGTCACCACAAATACAATCAGCCATACAAAAATGGCGAGTAAGATATAGGCAACCAAGCTGGGTAGGCTTACCCTGCGATCAGCCGACTCGGCACGCTTAACCATCGGCTCAACCTTTGAATTGAACCGCTCTGCCATCTCATCTGCGACATTCATCAATTCCTTTCTTAAGACGGCTGCGAACTTGCGTGCGTCAAGCTGGGAGACCATACCGGACATGTGCTTCAAAATATCCGGCGCTTTCTTTGTGAAAAATTCAAGGGCATAGGCTATCTTTTCAGCCTGAGCCGTTTCCTCTTTCCGTTGTTCTTCGTCCTTTGCCTCGGTTATTGCATCGTCAATATCGGGCACATCAAATTTTTTTAATGCCATTGCAAAAAGTATTATCTTCTGAAACCTCTCTTTCTCACAACCCCGATTTTCGCTCGGGCTGCCTCGGCACAACGACGCGCACGGGCGATCTCTTCCTCCAAATCGTCACGTTTTCTCGGAAGCTCATTGTCTGATGAGCCTCCGCCTCCTGATGTATACGTCGGCACGTTCAGGAACGCCATGAAACTCATAGCGACAGCGAAGTGATAGCAGGCCTCGTTTATGAGATCAGCCCAGTTCTCTGTCTCCCGGTAATCGAAACTGTCATCAAACACCTTCATCACCGGTTCGGGAATAAACCGGGTGTATGATATTCCGTCATGCGCAATCTCCGTGCGGTGTGTGCCGGATCTGTAAACGGTATAGTCGTAATGGTTATAATCATCACGCGTATGCTGTTCTGCGGTGTCATGAAGTTTTTTCCATGTGCCTTCAAGTTTCGATGCCATGAGGTTGCGCCCCTTGCCAATCTCTGAGGCTTTGAACTTGGAATTTCCCTGGCGTAAAACATAGCCGCGCAGGATACCTGCCTCATCTGTCCTTGTCATCACATCATAGCCTTTGGATCGCAGTCCGTCAAAATAATCATTCAATGACCATTTATCCATACGACGGAGGACATCGAGACAGTCCTTGCCGACCTGTTTTTTCGAGACTTCACGGATATTAGCCGCTGTCTGCCAGCCCCTCTTTCTCGCAATTCTTTCAGCTGCACGTTGTGCCCGAAGATGTATGTTACGGTCATTGTTGGTGTTCCCGTCATCATCAACACGACACACTGCGGCGTGAAGATGCGGTATGCCGCTCCCGGATTCCTCATGCAGCCACACAGTGGATTTACTGCCTTTGATATTGGTTTTGGGAGACAGGATCCTGCCGTTCTTGTCCTTGATTTCCTGCCTGTCAAATTCCTCCGCGAAGTCAAGCCAGAGCTGTTTCCAGTCCTCAGGCGTGAAGTCCTTTGTATGTTCGGGGGCGGGGCTTATCTCTATCCGGATCAGATTATTTGTCAGTCGCGGATGGGACATGGAAGTAAGCTTCATTGAGTTCCAGATACCTGACGGATCCAGACCGGGAGGGAGATTGTTGTCGCAGATGTGAAATATCCTCTCGGGATGTTTCTTGTTCGCCGACACGCCTGTTATGTAGTTCAGATCGTTTATGCCGTGCGATATTGATTTTGCCTTCGCTATCATTTGTTGAGTTTTTTAAGGTTGGTGATTGTGCGTTTCTGAATACGACCGCCGCTGACAACCGAGTTGATGAAGTCGTTGACGGCATTCGTCACCGGAATTATCTGCTTGTACCATTCGAGCATGAAGGGCACTCTGTTGAACATCGCCATGCGCTGCTCACGCTGCATTCCGGCAAGGGCGTTGGCATAGTTGACTATATCCACGCGGCAGTTGTCAAGGTTATGCAACAGTTCAGTTTCCTCCGGTGTCAGAGACGAAGGCGGTTCATATCCTATGGCCCGTTGCCGTATATATTCACTTGGGGTCAGTCCACATTTACGTGCCGTCTCCTGTATATGGGTACGTTCGGCAGCGGTGATTTTCGTCGTTATGGTTGCGGTACGTAGTTCCCCTATGGGGAGTTTTTTTCTTGGCATATAAAGGGATTTATAGATTAGAATTAAAGACAGACGGGTGCGAGCCTGCGAGTAGCCGTAATCCCGACCGGAGGGAGCGGCGAGGGCGTATTGGTGCAACCGAACGGAGTGGAGGTAACACCAATACATATCTCGCAACATACTCCCTGACTTACGCTGTCGAACCCCCTGTTTTCCTGCATGGGAAGGTACATCTTAAAAATGCTATCGGTCATTGATTTCACTGTCATCATCCGGTTTATCGGGAGTTTCCCAGCCGGTGACGCATGAGAATGTGATTGACGAGCCTATGCGTGAGTTGTAGATTTCCACCAACCCTACTGCCTCCATTCTGGAGAGGATATTGTGCATCTTCTTCCGACCGAGATTCCACCGCTCCGCGAGACCTATCTCCGAGAACTGCGCCTGAGCGGGCTTCAGGTTGAGCGGTCGTCGGTATGTGCCGTCATATCCGGCTGCGATTCGCATCTCCTTCAGAAGTCCATTGAAGATGTCGATATTCCGTATCTCGTTACCGTCATTGTCGGTCGTTGTTCCCGATAGCCATTCGATGGCATCTGCCGTCAGCTTCAGGCAGATGCTTGAAAATGGATATATACTTTGTTGCTTCATGTGCGTGATTTTTTAAGATGTGGTTTTCATTGGAGATTTTATGAAGTCTGAACTTTCCGTTTCAATGATTGGCTTGGATAGGTCTCTTTCAAGTTCCTTGTTCCTTCAAAAAATAAATGGACACGGCATCATATATTAAGAAAATTCCTATGCTCTAATGATGATGGCTTGATACTTGAAGTCACAATACCTTGAAAAGATAAGACAGGCACAACCGGAAAGGTAGGGAAAATAGATCTATGTATTTTCTCCTGCTTCATCTACTTTGAAGGTGCGTTATTACCCGGTATGCCGGATGCAGTGTTTGGTGTGGAGGCTGTCTGCATCTTCGGGAGGTTGCTGACAATATTTTCAATATCCTTTTTGTCAGAAGAGATGGACAGCAACACCGATGTGATGTTGATGATGTCCTCCTTCCCGACATACTGCGATACGGTTTTCATCAGTTCAAGGGCCCGGGACTGCCGATGCTCGCGTATTGCATCGGTGCTTCCCGTTTCCTTGTCGCATCCGAAGTTTAGATAGCGGTTGATTGCCGTGCGGTCATATTGCGGCATGGTTTCTGCCGTGGTCGTGCCTTTTGCCACTACGAGCATAGCGCGTAGCGCATCGGACTCGTAGGGTGAGCACCCTTGAAGGAACTCCATTATAATCCGGATTTTCTTTGGGTCAGTTGTCTTGGAATCTTTTGATTTTGGTTCTGCGGTGGTCGCGGGCTTTCTGCCTGTTGTGTTGTTTGGAATGTCTGTTGCCATAGCTTAGGTTGTTAATGTGATTTTCTGTTGTTCGCGAGGTAACGCTCAGCCTCGCTGTCTATCTCGCTCTGTGATGATATGCGGATACTCGTCAGGTATGCGTCGAGGTCATCCGGGTCAAAGAAACAGAGCTTGCCGCTCGGCTTGTACATGGGGATGACACGTCTCATCATCATCTTGCGGAAGTAGGATAGCGAAAGTCCGAGATATTCGGCAGCCTCCTGTGAGTTGAGAAGTTTACGTTTTGTCTGCATCGGTGCTTTTATTTTTAAGTTAATGTTTATCGTCTTGGAACAGTGCTGATTGATGGTCTTGTCAGCCTTTTGATTCCGATGCAAAATTACAACCGCCGCCATAGGGCACAATGTGGCTTCCGTGGGGAAAGGTTAAAAAAGGCAAACGCACTGTGCGCTGATTTTCAGTCGCATAGTGCGTTTGCAAGTTTCCTTAATATGTCGCAGATGGGGTAAAACGGGATGTCTACGGGGTTCTACGCCTTGAACGCCATTCACCGATGGCTTTGTCAATAGATTTACGGTAATTTTTGTTGTCCTCGGTAGCGTGGTCGGCGCAGATGTCCGTGCGGTGCTTGTCGTAATATGACTTGTTGATGCCGCATCGCTGGAGGAACAACTCAGACCATATCAACGCTTCTTTTCTTGGGGTGATGTTCTGCGCCACAGCATAGACCATATAGCACACCCTCAGTTTCTCTTTCGGCACAACAGGTATAGCCTTTGCCTCTTCCCTTACGTTAAGGAAGTTGGCAAAGTCAAGCGGCGTGCAGTTCTCAAACTGGTTGTCGTTGCATACGTCGTATATAGCCATGCACAGTCCGAGTTCCACGATATCCCGCCACTTTGAGGTCTCGAAAAGGACGTTGCCGCTCATTCTCCGTTCCCTTTCTCCAGACGGTCAAGGTCGTTGATTATGCTTCCGGCAATGCCGTTCATTTTCGCAGCAAGGGCATACAGGTGTGAGGCTTTGAAGGAAAAGACATATCCGGCTCGCTGGTTCTCTTTCTCATATTCAGCATAAAGCCTCTTAACCTCAATCTGCCGTGTATCGTGTTCAGCCTTAGCCTTCTCACATTCCTTCTCGATTTCGATATACTCCTTTGAGCCGAGAGGGAGATAGTCAAGGCGGTTGTTAAGCTCACTGTACCTTTTCCAAAATGGATTTAGCTGTTCCGATGCCTCCTGAAATTTGGAATAGTATTGCTTGGAATGGGCGTTGGCAATTTCCTTGAAATCCACACCGTCAAGTCTTCCTATGTAATTAAGGAGCGCGGCTGTTTCAGCTTTGAGGGAAACAGCAAACTCCTTAAGTCTCCCGACATCTTCTGTTGCCATTCTCTCCGCCTCGTCAATAATAACATTAGTGTCCTGATAGTCGTAATAGAACTGTGCAATGACATTCGCTTGTTCAAAAGACATCGTACCGTCTGAACAAGTGTCGATAATGTCATTGACTTCTTTAAGTCGCTCCTTAAGACTGTGGGTATCAATTTCAGATTTCATAATACAAAATTAATAAAAACTTTGCCAATAACACTCTGAATCTCCACTATTAAGACCATTTTCTACTTTAAAAGGAGTGAATCTCCCACAAATGGTATTCTGAAAAGTCCTTAAAGGAAGCGAAAGATACGACATCGAAACAACAAGCCCTATCATACAAAGACCCTCTGACGGTATCCGATGCGGTGTAAGAAAGAACGAAATTTTCCTATTATTCTGAAAATTCGTAACTTTGTAAATTTATAGCCACGAGTAGTATGTTGACAAACGTCGATACTGTGCCTAATTTTGCATACTAAATATAGCACAAAAGTGACTCGAATAGACCTTACAATGATTACGTTTGGAAAGAATGTTCAAGTAGCGAGGCAAGCACTTGGTATTTCTCAGGAGGAGCTGGCTTTTAGAGCCGGCCTCCACAGAACGTATATCGGTATGGTTGAACGCGCAGAACGTTCAATATCACTTCAAAATGCTAAAAAGATAGCAGATGCGCTAAATGTAAAATTAGACACACTTCTTAATAATGACTGACAGATATTTCAGAATACACGGTGATAATATCGTAGAGTGCGAGAGAACACTTCATATGATTTATGATGCACTGGGAGGTACAATTAGAATCGTGGATAGCCCAATATTTATGCCTACATACGAAATAGAAGTGTCAGGATTGATTTTTCATATAGAATTATTAGCCGGACATGGGCGCTGGGGTGTAAATATTGGAAACCATTTAATGGATAATGGCGGAATACTTCGTGAGGGAGCCGACTCATATATTTCTGAAGTTATAGGAAAAGAGGAAAAATTTGTTTTAGCTATTGAATATTGTTCAGCTCTTCCCGCAGGAAATAATGCGTGGCAAAGGAATGGACGTGCGCTATCATCGGTTCTTGCCGGAGTTCCATATTTATTTATGGCAGAGTTAGGAGGTGTCGAACTGAATGGGAAAAGAGAAGTTATTGCTGCCCGGAAACCTAATCCCATTGTACCTTTTTCCTATATATCCACAACTAAAGATTATGCGAATCTGTGCATACCCGTATATCGCCCCCATCCCTCAATAACTAATGAGTTGAGTGTATTCTTTAACAATATATTCGGATATACTGAAAGCCTGAAAGTTATACGTGGTTTATTACTCAATGAAGACATAACAGAAAGTATAAGCATTTTGGCTAAAAAGAGTCTAAAATTAGTGGATATTTTATCAGCAGAGAAGAAACGTGTAACAACTCTAAAAGGGAAGGCATGGACTGAATATTTAAAGAGTAATAATAGAGCAAATTGGATTCTGAATAATTCCGATATGGTTTGGAATAAGAAGACATCTGATAAAGTAAATGCTCCTGAACGAATGAAGGATCTATTGAAACAATCAATAGCACTTCGTTTAAGTACGATAGGTGCATCGGATATTCCAATTTGCCTTATTCCTCAAGTACGTATAGAGGAATTTGAAGATTTATTGAGGCAAACATATCCTGAGTTGGATATATGTTTGCCGAAAGACAAACCTTTGGCTCTAATATGGATTACTGGTTACAAACCGACCGGAGAAGATTCACGACCTGATCGAGGCTTATGCCCATTAGCGAAGATGATACTAAAAGACTCAGCACGAATGATAAGTATTGTGTATGGACCAGCAAAGAAAAAAACATGGAAATTATTGGAAAAAGGACTTGATGTTCTTGCTTCCAATAATGGTTTGTGGCAATCAATTTATAAGATTTGCGATGGTGTTCTTATCGATAGTGTTACCAAAGCGGAGCCCGAATATATAAAGATTGAGCAGGAACCTCTGGTGGCGCAATCAGAATTAATAATACCATATAATTCTGACTATGATGTCGAACATTCAGAGCATGATGTTGATACGGCAATTCATCAAATTTTAACAAGAAGCGGATTGGCCGAATGTCTGTGCAATCCTCCCGGTGGGGATTGGTCAGGAATTAATTATTACCGAAGAGGGGACATTTATAGGTGGACTTCATTACCTCGTGTGTCAGAAATAGGAGGTAAGCGTCCGGATCATGTTTTTCAACAAGAACTAAAAGATGGAAATTTATTTATTTCCATTGAGTCTAAGGGGAAAGGCTCAGATCTTGAAGATGAAATAGGTGTCAATTTGGTTGCCTATCTCAATGACCTATTCTCATTAGTGCCCACAAGTATTAAGAGAGTAAATACAGAATGGAGACTATATAATAATCGTGCAGACCTGGGCGATTATCAAGTAATATCAGTTGGAGCCTTTATTTATAAAAATGAGAACGAATTAAAAGAACAACTTGAGCGCGGAAATTTAGATTGTATATTGGCTTTTGAATTTAGAAGGCCGTCAGTTTTACATATTCTTTCAAACGACAACGGTTGCGTCTTGGAACACTTCGTCAAAAAGGCTTCCAAAAGAGTTAGTGGGTTTGAAGTTAAGATACACAGACTCTGAAATAATATCTTTCTTCTTTTCAATTAGTTTTGAAAAGGAAGAATTACCAGTATTTACAGAAAATTTATGGCTATAAAGTTCAGAAGGTGGCGCAAAATCATAAACTCTATTTCCCGAACTACCATCAAAAGTAAGCATCCAGTAAGCTCCGACAGAGTTTAATCGTTCTAATTCAGCATAAAATTCGGATAATGAAAATTCACTGTGCGTGTATCTATCCTTTGTCCCTCCGTATGGAGGATCAAGAAAAACGAAATCACCTTTTTTGACAAAGGATAGACATTCGCGATAATCAGTATTAAGAAACTCAAATTTACGAATGACATTGCTCCATTGATTCAAGATACGGGCTAAAGAATCGGGATTTATTCCGGGTCTTGATAGATGAAAAGAATTATTGAAGTCGCCGTCGCTGTTATAACGTATCATCCCATTTACACATGTTCTTGTGATAAATAGGAAGTCTAAACAATTTCGCGTTCTGTTAAAGTTGTCGCGAACTTTATAATAAACATCTTGACCTTCTTGTTGTAATAATTCCCAACGAGTACGGTACTCATCTGCTACTAATTTAGGGTCTGACTTAATCAAATTCCACAATTCGATAAGTTCAGGAATTATATCACTTGCAAAACCACGAGGCGATTTTGAAAATGGCATCATGGCACCACCTCCAACAAAAGGCTCGAAATATTGGGGTGCTTGTATAATGTATTGTGACAGTTCAGAAGCAACAGTGCGTTTACTTCCGAACCATTTAATAACTGGAGGGAATGGTTTCATTAGAAAAGAGTGTTTGCTTTATTAGTTACAACGTTCTCAAGCCTTTTTTTAGCGAGATTATAGTATTCGCTGTCTATTTCAAAACCGATCACATTCATACCATAATTTAGGCCTGCAACCATTTCTGTTCCGGAACCAGCAAAAGGAACTAAAAGGGTTCCATTCGGTGTGCCACTAATCAACAAAATACGTTCAGCAACGCGAATGGGTTTTTGCGTGGGATGCGAGCCAAATTGCATTTCGTCCTTTGACTTATTGTTGGGTATATCCCATACTGTCCGCATCTGTTTACCCGGTTCTTTAAGCATATCGTAAGGCGCAGAAAAAGATTTGGTTTCCTCGTAATTGAAAGTATATTTACGATTTTTTTCACCTCCTTTATGTACCCAAAGAATTGTTTCGTGACTTGCAGTTAAACGACGACCTGAGAGGTTAGGAAACGAGTTTCTTTTATACCAAGCTATTTCGTTTATAATTTCCAATCCTAAAAGTTGACAACAAACATTCACGAAACCGGAATTATGGTAAGTTGAATGAATCCAAATAGACCCTGTTGGTTTTATAATTCGCTTAAGTTCTTTAAGCCATTTATATGTGCTTAAGAAAGAATCATTTTGAGAGAGAAGATCCCAAGCCTCACTCGTTAACTTCCAATCGCCACCAAACCCTTTAATTTTATTATCGGCACCGTAAACCCAATTTTTAGTTGTAGAAGCACCATAAGGGGGATCAACAATGCAAAGGTCGCAAGAATCATCTTGAAGATCTTTAAGACCTTCAAATACGTCTCCAAGAATTAACTTATAGTTATTATTCATTGTTAATAAAAGAAGAACTCATCAGTGGTTTCACAAGCCGACCAAGGCTTTTAGGCCACCTCCGAGTTCTTATATTGTTGCGCTTACGCTTTTGGTCTATTTGTGAAAAAGAAACAAGTTTCTTCCTAAATGCAAAGTTAACAAAAATTTTCCAATAATCGGCATTTTTAATTGGAGAAACTGAAACATAGAAAGCCTTAATCGACCTTAGTTGAGTTTAGTAAGTTGAACATTTACTGTTCTAGTATGGTTTCGGACTCATTGTTAAATGACATCACAGAAAGTACAGGTTTACCAGGTAAATTTTCTGCTTTTGCAATGATTGTTCTCGGATTGCTTTCAATACAAACTTCATCTTTTCTTCCTGCATTTAAAATAACACGTTGGAGAATATCGTATTGATAGATGCCTAATTTATGCAATATCTTGCTGTAGGGTTGTGTGCAAAAATCTTCATTCGCACCTTCAATCAACATCCCCATAAGTTTAGTAACGCCTAAGTTTCTAACTTTATCTTGATTAAGATTTTTAAATAGAGTTACATTCTTGATGGAATTTATAATGAATTTATCGGGTTGTATCACGTTAATAATTGCCGAGTGAGAAATTTTCAATAATCTAAGGGCCTGATCACGTTCAATGTCTGTTAATTTTAACCCTCCTTGAATGTCACAAATTTCATTAATGAAATCAATGTCAATTAGTGATTGATATAGAGTTGATGTAATAGTCTCAACAAACACATAATTACTAAACAAATATGTAAAGAAATCAACTTTAGAATTGATATTTTGGATTGTCAAGGGATAATCATTTGACACATATTCTATATCACTCAGTCTCACTCGTTCAAATTCTTCAATAGTGACACCCATAGTGTTTAACAGTTTTTGTACTGCCTCCTTATCTTTGGCTTGTTGATTCAGGGCAAAGCATAAGATAATTCCTCTTACATAGGAAAGACGTATCTGGCGTTCTTGTTCCTCTGCAAGATCAATAAAATTGTAGTACTCATGACCCAATAAAAGTTTATGAATCTTTGAAGTTTCTTCCGTTGTAATAGGCTCGCTGTCCGATGATAATATAGTATAATCTTTAGAATTGAAACGTACTAACCAATAGACCTTATTATCGTACAGTGCTAAATCAATCGAATCTATTACCCGATGCGTAAATTGAGAAACTTTTAATCTAACAGAAGTAATATCTGAGAGTCTATAATCAGCTTGGAGAAAATTAATTAAATCTTCCTCAACTATTAAGTGAATCGACTTATCTTTACATCTGAGCGAATCATATGCACCTAGAAAATTACCATTAACACCCGATAGCGCAACAAAATAGCCCTCAGTGTTTGGTTCTTCATTCCTAAGGCAATATAATTTACCTAAAAACTTAAGAAAATCCGGTAAGTCACATTTTTTTCTGTGGGCTTTACATTCTGCGATAATTGGAACAGAGACTTTTCTTTCATCAATAATTTTAGTGCTCTTGGCCATAACATCATATTCATTAGCACCGCTCTTAACGATGTTAAGTGCAGATTTATCAAATCCCAACTTCTCGAAAAGTCTTTTACAAAGCTTTTCAAGTTCGGTACCCTTGTGGTCCTTAGTCTCACCAAGAATAATTATTTCCATAATAAAGAAAGGGTATGTAATCAAGTTTATTACAAAGTTACGAAAAATTCAGGATATGCCCCTCATAGATAAGCAAAAAGATTCGTAGTAATGGAATTTCTCCGCTACGATGCAGAGAATATCGACAATGTCGGTACGGTGTTCGTGCAGGTCTTCCTCGGACTCGGCAAGTTTCTCGTCGGACATGTCTTTGCGGAAGCCATTACGCCCGCGACTGACCACTGCCAACTGTATGGCAAGTATCAAGTCCTCGTTGTTTGAACGGTTGAAGAACGCATAAGGCGTATTTAATTACTTGAAAATCTCGTCCACGCGGTTAACGGCATCGTCCTTCTTCTGATCGATGATTTTTGCGTAGATTTGCGTTGTGGCAATATTTTTATGCCCCAGCAGCTTGCTTGTCGTGTAAAGATCAACATCAAGCGTTAGCATGAGGGTGGCAAAGGTATGGCGGCTCACGTGGAATGTGATTTCTTTCTTCACATTAGCTGCTTTCGCCCAGTTGCCGAGAATAATGCTGACACGGCTTGTCGTAGGCAGACTGAAAACCTTGTCATCATCTGAGGCATCGCCACGCTCCGGCAGCCACTTCATAGCCTGTGACGAAAGGGGGAGATAAATCGGTGTGGCGGTTTTCTTCATCACAACCGACACACGCCACTGGTCGCCGTCCTTATGGATCTGACCCCATCGGAGAGCACGGATGTCGCTTGTACGGAGTCCGCAGTAACAGGAAAACAGAAATGCCTGTTTGACGGACTGACGTGTGGGGCACTCAGTGGCGATCAGGCGTTTCAGCTCGTCAATTTCCAGATAGTCACGCTGGCTTTCGACATGATACACTCTGTCATTGGAGGAAAGCTTGTCAAAAGGGTTCTCCTTGATATAATCATGTCGCACAGCCCAGTTGAACGTCGCACTCAGAGCAGCGGAATATGACGCAATGCTATTGATGGAAAGCGGTCTTTTCATCCGTGACTTATAATCATTCCGGAGATAGTTGATAAACTCGATGCAGTAGGCCTTATCAACCTGCTTCAATGTCACGCCATCCCCACGGAACTGAGTCACTGCTTTCCTCAGGCTTGCAAGTCCCGACGGACCCATACTCTTGCCGTTGTCCTTAATCCATTGCTCATACATATTGATAAGGTCAATCAGTTTCAAACGAGAGTTAAGCATGGAGTTTGTAACGCCTTTCTCATTGTTGGTTAACTGTATGATGCGGTCAGCCTTAACCTTGTTGGCAAGTGCGAGATTATGCTCGTTCAATGCCCGGCTTGCAGGATCAAGTTCAGGCACTATGTAGAGTTTTAGAAACTCGTATGTGCGTTTGCCGTCGCGGTATATGTCAAGATAGATTGACTTGTTGCCGTTCTTCAATTCCTTGAAACGGATTCTCACAGGTTCTTTAGCCTTTACAGTTTTCTTGGGTCGTGCCATATTAAGAGAGATTTAATCAAGTTGCAGACATTTAAGTTTTTCATCCATTGTTGCAGGTTGGCGGTCAACCATGCCGAGATAAGATTTCGCCGTTTTTGACGAAATACCCATAAGGGAACAGAAGGTGGCAACCTCAGCCCCGGTGGAAAGTATTAGGAACGCGAATGTGTTTCTCGCCAGAGAAAAATTCAGGCGTTTCTCAATCCCGGCTTTCCTCTGCCATAGTTTCAATATATTGTTTATTTCCGTATCTTTCGGCAATCCTTTGAAAATCAACCCCCGGTGGTTGGTAGTATCAGGTAGCCATCGTAAAGCATTAGACGAAAGGGGAATGAATATCTTACGGGAGCTGCACCATACAGATAACTTTCCATCCGGGGAAGTCTTCAGGTCTTTCCATTTCAGATTTACAATGTTGTATGCGATTAACCCTGTAAAAATGGAGAAAAGAAAAGCCTGTTTGACCTGCGGGCGCGATATGACAGGACACTGTGTTTCCATCAGCAGTCTGACTTCCTCGACCGAAAGAAATTGCTTCTGAGGACGCTCACGTGTTATGCGGTCATGGATTTTTACGAAGAAAAGAGGATTTCGTGTGATATAACCCTTTTCAACAGCCATATTCAATGCTCCGCTGAAAAGATAGATATATGACCTTGCAGTTGTCATTTTCAGTTTGCCGTGTACGCTGTGATAGTCATATCGGAGAAAATCAACCAAACCATCGCAGTAGGCGACATCCACATCCGACAACATGACATCCTCACCACGATATGCAGTCACAGCCCTTGCCATCCCCATAATGTTATTTGCGGTGGATTTATCACCACGACCCAGTATAAAAGTATGATAATCTTTGATTACCTTTGCAAGTGGAATCTCCGGCATAGATGTGTCAATCTCCACTTCTTTCTCCGAGGCGGTCAGTTCAGCCATTCTGCGATGTTGAATCTCCATAGCCTTTTGCATCACAGTCTTGTTCTCTGCTTTTGCCTTGCGGCTTGTCTCGGGTAACAAATACAACCTCAGGCTTTCGCGGATACGTTTTCCGTTACTGTAATAGTCAAGATAGAGGGACTTACGTCCTCCGTCTATCTCTTTGTATTTCAGGTTTATTCTTGCCTTGGTGGGATTCATGAGAATTATTTTTGTTACTCTATGGTCATTTTACTGATGCAAAATTACAAAATATTTTCAAAAGTAACAAACAAGTAGCAATTAAAGTAACAAAATAAACCTATCAGCAGAGATCAAAGGAATCAAATTAGAAATGAATAACAAGGCTAAATATCCTATTATTAGAGTGTTTGTATTCTTATTTATTCCTATCACTTACACGATGTGAAGATAGTAAACATATTGGTGGAAGAGCTGGATATGAGCCTTCGCCTCCATTATGAAGTTGGATTCCAGCTTCGCACGCTCCGCAAGGAAGGGTATGTCGCCGTCGAGGATGTATATCTGCTGACGCTCCTCGCTGACAAGCGACACGCACCGCCATAAGGTGAATCCGCATATCAGGACACAGCCCGCGACGGTCGCCATGACCGTCATAAGCGCAAGCCGCGTTTTCTGTTCAAGTGATTTGATAAGCATATTTATAAGGTGTTGCGGTTAGTGTTATTTGACAAGTGCCTTCGCGCCTCTGACACCGAGGCCGACGGTGGTGCCGACAGCCGAGCCTGCTGCGGAACCCGCCATAGTGGCAGCTCCCATAGCCACCGACCCTGCCGGGGATGCCGCGCCGCTGCTTATGCCGCCGGGAATGAGCCATGAGGCCACCTCCGGGACGAAGCGGATTATATACGCCCCCACGAGCATACCCATAGCGTACATACAGTTGGAGCCTATGCCCTGCAAGCCGAGCGCGCCTATCTGCTCCCACGAGTTGACCGTTCCGTGCAGGAGGTGGTTGTATGCCACCAGATCCTCCTGGAGATTATACATGAGTATGAAGTCGATATAGTAAAGGCACATATAGGTCACGAACCCCCACAGTGTCAGGGAGAGGAACTTCGACATCCACTGGCTCCACGCCGAGTTCCAAGGCGGGGCCAGCGACAGGGCGAACATTATCGGACAGAACACAATCATTATCGCTATGAATATCCTCTGCGCCACGAGTATGCCGTAATAGGACATCTGGAAAATCAGCTCCCCGACAAATCGTATCACGTCGTTAATCCATTCGCTTACCTTTGTCTCGGCGGCCACCGCCGCGCGCTGGGCGTAGTTGTTGATTGTTGTTCCGAGATTCTCCACATTGTATATCAGCTTG
This sequence comes from uncultured Oscillospiraceae bacterium, assembly GCA_947628315.1. Taxonomy (GTDB): domain Bacteria; phylum Bacillota; class Clostridia; order Oscillospirales; family Oscillospiraceae; genus Enterenecus. The sequence continues at coordinate 11,991 of CANQZJ010000024.1, read as the reverse complement.
TCCCACCAGTTGGCGTCCTCGCCGATTTCGGCTATCTGCTTGGCGGTTGATATGGAATCCTGTACGGCACGCAGCCTTTCAAGGTATTCGCCCTGCTTCTGCGCCACTTTCAGCTCCAGGGCCGCCACTTCCCTGTTTTTCGCCATAGCCATAGCCTTTGTGGTGGATTCCAAAGACTTGCCCGGCACCTGCAAGGCAGAGCATATCCATGAGGAAGAGGATATGCACATGGAAATGCCTATTATCCTGAGCAGCTTCATCACGTCCATGCCGCGCCGTCCGAGCATCATCATCCAGCACTCGTATGAGCCGACGCACAGCGCGAGAAGCAGGCCGAGGATACGGGCGAAGCCGATGGTGTTGCCGAGAATAGCCACATTCGGAAAAGCCTCCATCGCCACAAGAAGCCTGTCAAGGCTCTCGTCGATGGCCGGAAGCCCCATCGTGCATAATATTGAAAGTAAAGTCATAATTTTGTATTTATCGGATTATTGTTTCATCGTCATTATCATTTCCGGCCATCAGTAATGTGTTGCAGCCACCGCCGCAAGCCTCGCCGTGCGGCTCACAAGCTCGCCCATAGCGGTCTTTGCCTCTTCGTATGCCTGCTGACGCTTCGCGTTCTCCAATCCATATCCCACCCCCTGTTTATGTATGTAGGCTATGTTGGCGCATATTACCTCGTTCTGCCTCGAAAGCTCGTCAACCTGGTACTTCATCTTACCCTTGCTCTTGTTTAGGCAGTAGAGCAATCCGTCGGCGATGCAGTCCTGCATACGGCTGAACTCATCTTTGTATATGGAATAGGTGACATCTACCGCACGGTCAGCCTCGCGTGCCAGCTCCTCCTTGTAGAGTGATTCGACATGGGCGCGTTCCTTCTCGACCTTGGCGAGCTTCTGCCGCTGGGTTTCCTCGGCCGTGACGCGCACGGGCATTATACGCTTGACATTGGATTTCTCCTCCTTGAACCTCACCCGGTAGCCGGATTTGAAGCCGGCCCATTTCCAGTACATCTCCGCTCCGGAATAATTCTTGTGCAGGAAATAATAGTACCAGTCGGGGGCGAACCACCACGGGCCGTTCTCCATCGAGAGCCATTGCTTCTCCTTCTGGTCGTCGTGTATTTTCTTTGTCTTGGCCGGACACGCCGCAGGTGCCACGGCTATCAGGGCGGCCACCGCCGCCAGCGTGAAAATTCTGAATCTCATATATGCGTTGTTGTTAAAGTGGCGTTCTTTTGTTCCATCTGCCGATTACCGCCGACACGATCTCGTCCTTGACATCCGAGGTCAGTATCTCCCAGATGTAGTCGGGCTTCCAGCCGCAGTCGGTCACAAGGTAGCAGTAGAGGTTGGCGTTGTCGATAATGCGCCGGGCGTTCTCTATGGTGTCCTTCAGCGACATCACGAGGTTCAGCTTCTCGTCCATCGAGGCTTTCATAAGGTTTATGCCGGAGGCGGCAACCGTGGCATATAGCTTTTGAGCGTGCTTTATCTCCCTCGTTATCGCCACGTTTGCCTCCGCATAGTACCATGCCACAAAAGGCTTCTTCGACACATATTTGTATGTGTTGGCGGTAAAATCCTTGTATTCCTTTGCAAGAAGATAAAGGGAGCTTGCGGTGGACGATATTGCGGCGGCAAGCACGACGTATGAGTATACGTTGTTGAGCCTTGTGTCGAGCGTCGAGCGAACATCGTTGAACTTCTCCGCTCCCTTTGTGACAAGTGACTGCTCGCCGAAGCTGGTGGCTATACGGGCGAGGGCCTGATCCTCGTCCTTCTTCACCGCCTTGTGGAGTGCCATAAGGGCCTCGAATGTCGGGAGGTCTTTGGGGAAGTCGAAGGCGAGTGACTTAAAGGGAAGAAGCATTGCAATCAGTATAATGACCGGGAACTTTTGCGCTGTCATATAATCACTGTTTAATTATATTAAGCCCGTTCCAGTTGAGAATGAGCATACCGACCTGATTCTGCATCACCTTCATGTTGGCCCAGCCCTCCGGGTCTATCGCGAAAAGAAGGTCATCCTTTGTGGCATATTGCGCCATCGCCATCATAGCCTGCACCTTGTAGCGAATCTCCAGGAGGTCGGTATATATCTTGTTGGCTACCGTCAGCCTGTCGTAGCGGTCAAGGAAGTTGTAGCCGTCGGACTTGGTTTCGGCGGTGGCCGCTCCTTTGAGCGGGTTCCTCACCTTGCCGTTGTTGACTATGTTGATGAAGTCGGCCACAAGCTGCTGCGTCTGTGCCGTGAGGTTGCCGAGTTCGTTAAGGCACAGGGCCTTATTCGCGAAATCGGCCTTTCCTACGGTCTTTACCAATTCCGGCACACTCCTGACAATATCGAAGGCGCACAGCCCTATCTCCACATAATATTTGCTCTCGGTGCCGAAGCCGGATATGTTCTCCATCGTCACCTTGTAAAGCTCGGTGATTGTCGCCATGCTCACGGTGTACTGCTCCAGCTTGTTCTGCTTGGATGATATGGAGTCGAGCCTCTTGTTGTGCTGATCCTCTATCGCCTTTTGCGTCGCGAGGTTGGTCGTCACCGCTTTTAGGCAGTAAGGGTCAATCACCACTTTCCATGCCGAGGCGGAATGAACGGCCAACAATATAGCCGTCGTAGCCAATAGATTGCGCATAAGGCATTGTGAATTTCCGTTTGTCATTGATTTTCCCATAGCGTCATTACTTTTTGGTGTTGGTTGACTTTCCGGGCGAAATCGAGGTATTTCGCGATTCCGGTTTTCTTGCGGTCTATCTCGATACGGGTGATTGCCTCCTGCATGGTGCCGTAGTGGGCGAGATAGATTTTCAAGGCCTCTTTTTCGGATCGCTCTGTCGTATAGGCCCAGTAACATTCCGGCGGCTCCTCGACACCGAACACGTCCGAGTTCTGGCCCCGGCATATCCACACCTCCTTGAAGTAGTTGCGACCCTCCTTGTTGTTGAGGGCGTTGATGGTGAATATCTGCTGCTTCTGTATGGGGGTCAGTCCGAGAATGGCCGCTATGTCGTCGTATCTGTCCTTGAACTTGGACTGGTCAAGCAGTATCTTCACGTCAGAATTGTTGATAATTGCCTCCTTGACAATCGGGGAGTCTATCACATCGTTAAGCTCTTGAGTGACAACCCCGGCGATACCGTGAAATTTCCTGACGGTCTTGTAGAGAAACTTGATATACTCGGCCATTGTGGGTGAGGCTATTGCTTTCCACGCCTCTTCGATTATAAGAGCCTTGCGCCCTTTCTTGATACGCATTTTCTGGAGAAACACGTCCATTATTATGAGCACCACGATAGGGAAAAGAACGGGGTCATCCTTAATCTTGTCGATTTCAAAGACTATGAAACGCTCGTCGAAAAGGTTTGCGTCTATGTCGGAGTTAAGCGTCATCTCCAGCTCGCCGCCACGGTAGAACTGCTTGAGTATCGCCGCGAAGTCGCGTATGTCGAAATGTATCTTTTCAAGAGAGGTTATCTGCGGTATGCGTTCAAGGGCGAACTCGTAATAGGAGTTGAACGACAGGCTTCTGACTTTAAGCCTGCGTTTCTGTTCCTCGATATGGTCGATCTGTTTGTCAATCTTCACAAGCATTGATGCCTCATAGAGTTCCTTCTTGTAAACCTCTATCTTGTTGGCCGCCTTTTCTTTCTCTGCCGGGGTAGATGCCCTGTCAAGCACCACGGCGCGGAAGGCGCGGCACTGGCGTATCAGTTTCAGCCTCCGTTCCTCCGAGGGAAGCACGAGGGCCTTGCTCTCTATCTGAGCCGGAGGTTCCGGACTGCTTATCTGTTCCTCTATGTCGTCCATCTTTTCGGCGTACCTGTCGTAGTCGTTCTCCATTTTGGCAGCTACAAGGAGCTTCTGCCTCAGGCCGTCGCGCTCATCGGGAGTGAATGAGTCGAATGGGTGGAAGTAAGCCTCGTAATATTCCACGATGGTCTGGTTGACAAGCATATCCTCAATTTTAGACGGGGCTTCGCTACCCTTGAAAATCAGGAATATAAGCGATTTGAGAAAGTTTTTCTTCTCGCCGAAATTGAGGTCGTATTCCTCCCTCGTCACCTTAAACGGGTTCATCGAGATTGGTTTCTCCTTTGAGTAGCTTATATATGTGCCTCCGAAATAGCCGCATATACCCTCGTAGGAATCGCCCGTATCGACCATCACCACGTCCGTGTCCTGTTCCAACAACTGACGCACGACGCTGTTCATGTGGAAACTCTTGCCGCTGCCCGAAGGCCCGATGCAGAAGAAGTTGGCGTTGTCGGTCATCTTTAACTTGCCCTCCTTGCCGGTTATGTCGATGCACACCGGTAGCCCCCGGCGGTCGGTGTAATAGGTGGTGAGAGGCGTGTCCTCGCATCCTTTGAGGTGTTCCTTGAAAAAGAGGCACAGGGCGGCGTCCGATAACGTGAGGAAGAGGTCGTAGTCGGGGTTGAAGCCGTAGGCGTTGCCCGGAAAGGAGTCGATGAAAAGCTCAAGCTGGTTGTAGGCCGTGCGCGACGGCATTATGCCGCACTCGTAGAGCTTGGTTTCGAGGTACGAAGTCACGGGAGTAACCTTGTCCGGGGCGCAGCTCACTATGATGTTGAAGTTTGTATTTACAAGCAATGATGAATCCACAGCCAGGATGTTCAGCACCTCCTCGATGTCAGCCTTGGCGATTTTATTGCTGGGGTCGGGCATCGAGCCGTGACGCTTCGCCTTACCTTGGAGCTTGCGGAGCAGTTTCCGCTGCCCCGGTATCTGCACCACCTGGTTGAACACCACGCAGTCGGCGTGCGGCACCTCAGCGAGAAACGACAGCACGTCGGTGGCTATCGGGTAGCCGTTGACGCTTGTTTCGGTATATGGCCTCACCACCGACGGCAGGTTTATCTCGTCTATATCCACCAGAGGATACGAGCGGATTATGCGGTTCCCTGTCCTGAGATATTCGTCGGAGGCCTTGAAATTGGTCATGGAGAAAGCCCCGTGCCTGAAGTGTAAGGCCATGAAGCGGTGTATGTACTCGGCGACCTCCGGCTTGGAGAGCCTGCGGTGCCGGATACCTTTCTCGGAAAGTATGTCGTCCACCTTTGACACCTTGGAATGAAAGTCGAGCCACCGCTTGGGGTCGTACTGTACGAACTGCCCTTTGGGAGCTTCCTGCGTTATTATGAGATATGTCTTTATCTCGGTGTACCCGCGTCCATCGAAGTATGCGAAATAGCTGCGTGTCAGGTATTCCGCGCCGTCGGGTATCTCGTGGTGGTAGCTCTGGCGGCAGAATATGTCCTGCTTCTGAAGGGCGTACCCTTCGCCGAGGGTCTGCACTATGTTTGCGAGGACATCCTGAAAGAGCATATAACGCTCCGGGTCGGTGCATAGGCGCGGCACCGGATTAGTCATTGAGAATATCACCGAGGGGGAGCCCTTGGCGTCGAACAGCACAACGTCGCCGTCCGTTTCCTCCAGTTGGGCGAATATGCCGTCAAAGACTTTTTTATGCGTTTTTGCCATCTGTCAGCGTTTGAACAGGTTGTGATAAATGAAAATTCCACGGTCACGTTTCTTGTTGTGGAGTCCGCCGCGCTGTTTGACATAGATTGTCACCAGCCCGACGGCGGCCATGACAAGCATGGCGACAAACCCGGCGAGCTTCCCCAGCGCGATTGAGAACACGATGAATCCCACGAATGACACGCCTATCGCCGCTGCCGCAAGCGTCAGGAAGCGTCCACGGATTCCCATGAACTCCAGTGGTTTCTGTAACCCTTTGAAAACAGGGTAGCCGTCGTTGTATGCCGCCATGAATGTATGGTTTTCCGCTTCCGGCTACTTGAAGAATAGGGGCAACGCCTCACTCAAGGCGATGAACGCGATACATCCGCCGATGGTGAGCATGATGGTTTTCTTCACGTCCTGGTCGCCGTTTTGCATCTTGAAATAGACGTTAAAAGCTCCTACCAAGACAATTACGGCTGCGATTGCCTTCATAAGATTGGAAACCGGGGTCTGGTAGGAGCTGACCTCCTGCGTGGCTTTCGTGAAGCCTGCGGCACCCTTGCTGGCGGCCATAGCGTTGCCGACGGCCACGGTCACGGCGGCGAGCGCGAGCGTGCCCTTGCGGGCGAACCCTGAGCGGCTGAAACGAGCCAACGCCCTCAGGCATTTTGTTTTAATCTTCTGCATTTGCGATGATATTCGTTTTTGAAAAAAGTTATCGGGCGGTAAAGGCAATGCAGGGCGTTAAAGACAGCTTCGGGCGATAAAGGCAGTATTATAAAGAGAGAGTAGAATGGGATTTATTTACATAGTGATAAGTCAGGCCGGTGGCCGGGGCAAGAGTTATGCCGCCTCACACTTATATACAAGATTGTCGAGGTCGTCATATCTACCGGATTCAATGGCATTTTTTGTCTTGCTTATCAGGCTATCTACGGGATAGCCGTTTGTCATTACAGGCTCCTTATACCTGACCGCACCCATATTCTGCGGTACTGTCGTGGGCCGGGAATTGTCGCGATTGATCTCAACTGGTTCAAAACCGCCCGCAAGTCCGGATATGTCAATTTCGGCTTCCTCGTTTTTGGCTTCCTCGGATGCTTTCATTCGTTTTGCGGCCATAATATCCATAGTTACCAGACCTGCATAATATAGAATCAGCAGAATGAACAGCAGCGTTATGATTTGTCCGTATGTCATAGTGTCAGAGCTTTACGCATAGTTTGTTATCTATTGTTTCCCACGGCTCAAAGCTGAGGCCGACGCTTCTTCCGGCATTCTCGCGCCGATGGTCGCGCTCCATTTCCGGATGATAATACATCACATTCTGGCCGCGCTGTACTATATATCCGGCTTTCTTCAAGGCGTGCCGCAACTTTATCCGGTGCTTGTTGGTGACAACCTTTATTCTCGTCAGAGGGGCGAGCCCGAAGATGACGCGCCGTTTCTCCCGGTCGGTAATGTTTCTCCTTATACGTGAGCGTATTCGGTTCTCCTCTCTTTTTGAACGGTTAAGCCCCAGTTTGGAAATGATCCTTGCGACGGAACGTAGGGGGATGCCGGTTTCCAACGCGATTTCAGTATATGAGCGTGAGCTGTAAAGCCCGCGCACTTTTTCAGCGCGCTCCAGCCATTCCGGGTTGATGCCCTTGTCAAGACCAAGCTCATGAGCCTTGTTCGATAATGTCCTGCGGGATACGCCGAGCCGTGCGGCCATAACCGTGTCCGATATAGCCGGGTAGTTCTCCATGAGATAAGTGGTTTCAGCCTCAGTCCAGTTTTTTCTTTTCATATATTGTCGTTTTTGTCAAGCAGTGACTTGTTTTTCTTTCTATAAGTCCTTAGCCGGGGAAGGAATGCTGTTATGAATGTCCTCACGATGGCATTGATTACGTCGGAGCGGCATTTGCGGTCGATGTCGCACTCATCGAGGGAGTCGGCAATATCCTTGTCAATCATGCAGACCTTCCGCTCGTCTTTCCGTTCACGAAAACCGTAGGACGAAAGGTTTTCCATGAAAGCCTCCCATACCGGATCTGCGGCATCAATATTGATGCAGGATTCGGCAGTATTACCGGGTTCCTGTATCCCGGCAGCCTCACGCGACGTAGTTGTTCCGGCAGCATGGCCGACAGGCGTAGCCACATTACGGATGCTTCCGAGCAGTCCGTCTATATCAGGGAAATTATTGTTATCCATTTTCAGTGTCAGCTTCGATGTGTCCGAATATTTCTTTGAAGATTGTGTCGAAAGCGGCCTGTGTGACCTCTAATTGTCCGTCCAGATCCGATAATGTGCAGAAGCGTTCCATATCTGCCCTTGAATTGATTTTAGGAGTCACAAGACCATAGCGGCTGAATGTTTCCCTTGTTTCCTCCCACAGCATAAGCTCGCTACGGCGTCCGACCCTCGCGTCATGTCGGTTCGGCACGAGAATCAGACGGGCGTTCATTTTCCCGGCCATGACGTTTTTCAGCTTTTGCAGAAATGCGATGAATGTGGCGGTCGAGGGGATGGTGGTCCTGTCGTAGTGGTAGGGACAAATTATATAGTCGGAGTTGGCGAACAATGTCACGAGTCCCTGCTGTTTTAGATTCCCTGGAGAATCGAATATTGCCACACACCGTGTTTTGCGGATGTTGCCTATGAACCCGAATAGGGCTTCTTCCTTATTCAATGAAAAAGGAAGAACCTCATAGGGGATGGCGGTATCTCCCGAAGGATAGCGTTTCAGGTCGCTCTCACGCCGTTGCGCCAGACTCTCCTGCGAATCGCAGTCAATGACAATCACCGGGAGCCCCTTCTTTACAAGATAGTTGGCAAAAGTGACGCATAGAGTTGTTTTCCCTACGCCCCCTTTCTGATTGGCAAATGTTATGATTATTGATTCGTCCATTACACCCTGGTTCAATGATTCATATGGCAAAATTACCACGGTGCTTCATCGCGATATGTAACTTTGGACACCTTTCTTCAAATCTTGGGACTTTATTGTGATACAGTTTTGCAGTCATAAAAGGATAAAGCCTTGCAGACATCATATACTGCTGTCTGCAAGGCTTTATGTCGCAATCGCGGCATGGTGACAAAATCCCTTGTCACATCTTTATGCTGTTTTCATCATCTATGCGGTTATAGTCGCCACGGTAGCCAACTTCCCACTCACGGTTTTCCCCACGTCCGGAAGCCGCGTCACGCATACCTCTTATGCCGCGTCCGGTTGTTTTGTCACGAGGCTTTTCAGTTGATTGTCTGCGACGGAGTTTTTCAAATCTCCTGTATTCGAGCTTACGGGTGTCAAATCCGACTTCCGAAAGATTGATGATTGTTTTTGATGAAAAATCTATTGCGAACCATTCATCGCCTTCATGTCTGATGTGGAACCCTGAAGAACGTATGGCGGCACGGAGATTTGTTATACTGTCATCATCAAAGAGCAGGTTCAGGTTATTCACCGCGTCATGGTAGCCGTTATCTCGTGACGGGGTGAGCCTTACAAGTTCCGGAGTATTCACCTTATATATACGGCAGAGCAGGTCGCGCTCGGACGCTGAGCCGGGATGGAAAGACTCTATCCTCCGAATCTTGTCATTCCGTAGAATTGTGGAGGCCATAAAATCCTTTAGCGGCCGTGTGATTCCTCCGCAATATATCACGCCTCGTCTTATGTATGCGTTACTGCGGAATAGTTTTTTGTTGATGGCCCATGTGTCTATTGTCGGATTATCCTCCTGCAGCCTGTCAATGAAAGCGTCGATACGTGCGAGTTTTTCTTCCGGTGTGGAGAAATCAAGAAGTGATTTTATAGACAACACCCATGCGCCGTTATATACGGTTTTGTTCGCATGATCCACTATCATGTAGCCATAGGGATTGTCAGAGCGTCCGAAGAAAACGAGATCAATTCCCAGCTTGCGTTTAACCGCATCCTGTAGTTCCCGGCGGTCGGAGCTTACATCCCGGTATTTCCGCAGCATGGCCCACAACTGCCTCCTGCGTTTGTCGTCAACACTGACCCTCTGGAATCTGTCGCTTATCTCGGCAAAGTTAATCTTTACCTGCACTGCACCGTCGCGCTTGATATACACAACATCGTTCTTCTCATACACCTCATAGCCCATCGAGGACATCAGGGCCTTGTATTGCGCGAATGTGGAGAATGTATAGGTCAGTGAGGCTGCAAGATCCTCACCGGCCTTTGCCTTTACATCATTTCCGACAAGCCTGTTCAACACAGCTTGTGACCTAACCCTTTCATGGTGGTCGCTGATTTTCTTTCCGTCTGGAGAAATGCGGGAGGTGATTATATGTATATGTGTGTTGTCGGTATCGGTATGTGAATATACCAGCAAAGGCTGCCCCTCGCTTCCATATCCCATTTCACCGAGATACCTGTGGGCGAAATCCAGCAGCTCATCTTCCGATTTTTCATGTCCTTTGCAGGATATGGCCAGATGGAACTGGGCTTTTTTGATTCTCGAATTTCGGGAAGAGTAGGCTATCAAATAGTCCTGAAGCTCTTTCGGTGTCGGCTGTGAGAGTACCCCGACATGGCCGAAATTGCTCATCTCAAGAAGGCGTGCCACTCCCAGGGCCACCTTTTTCTCATTATATGCAACTGCGTGAAAGTTGGAACTTGACGGAAGTATTGTAGCTATCATATATTATGTTTATATCTCTATATGTCTTGAAACCATTATCTCTATATGTTTTGAGCCGATAATGTAAGACAGACTGTATGACTTGCGGCTAAGAGCGTAGCCTTGTCGCTTTCTTGGCAATGTGAGCCTGTTCCTCCTTTATCGACACCACGAGCCTCGATACTTTTTCAATCAGGGGGGATAGATTATCCCTGAAATAACTCTCGGACAGGATGCCGGCTACGGCAAGTTCGTTGGCTCGTTTGACAGCCTGATTCAGATTGCTTCCCATCCAGGACAGCTCATCTTGGAATTTGCGGCACAGCCGGGCTGTGTCGTTACACAATTCAAGGCGCGTCTTTGCATCGGTATCCGAAAACTCGTTGACTGCCATCCTTATAAAGTTGCTCACGCTGTGGTAGCGTTTCGATTTTTCACGGATTCCGGCAATTTCCTCAGGCGTAAGCCTCATTTCAAATCTTTCAGTTCGCTGCTTCATATCCATATCATTAATTCACGAGGAACGATGTGATTCTCCACCGCCGCGCAGTGGTCGGCAAGTCGCTTTTCCACGGGCAAAACTCGGTTTTGTACGGAGAAAAGCACAACTTGCTACCCAATCTCTGCACGACAGGGCTATTACTCCCCATCGTTCACTCCGGCCACGAAGTTAGGCACCCCGTGACATACAGGCATTAACTTTGGACACCTTTAATGTTTCAAGACCCGGTTATATCAAGATTGTAAGACTTAAAGACATCAAGCCATGCGGTAAATAATCATACAAGCGATAAAAGGGGTATGTTTTCAATATTTGCGGACTTGCAAGGATACTATCTATAAGATTATATATTGCCAAAAGATGTGACCTGCGTATCATAAAGACATGGGGTCTTAATCTATTCAAGTCATACAGTCTTTATATCTTCAAGACAATATATCCGCTATTCTTGATGTGATACAATGAATATGGCTTTAAGGGAAAAAGAGATTGTGTTATCAACTGTCATTAATCTGGTGCATCGGATAATTGTCAAAACTTCAACGGTTTAGGCTGAATTTTATCGCTTGGAAATTTGCATAAGTCGTTGAAATTTAGTATATTTACATTCCAATAATAGTGTTGGAACGAGTTAATATGCATTTGATATGTTTGAGCTTTTACTGATTATATACCTGCTCCCTGTGGTTATTGTCGCAGCCTTGCTGTTGCGGCTGGCATTGTTCCTGCTCAAAAAGTCGATTAGGGTTGCGCTATGGGTAATCCGGAAGTCTGCACTGCTCCTGAAACTGCTTGTAGTCTGGCTTTGGAACCGTACCGTCCGCAATCGTCCGCTTTCTCAATATCCGTAATAGGGTGGAGCGGCGACGCTATGATATGAGCCTTGGAATGTGGGTTTGTTCCCTGCTGTGGATGCTTGTTTTAACGCTGGCCTTTGTGCGGCATTGTACGCGAGTGTTACCGCAAATGCAAACGGATGGTCAGATGTGGAGGCAAATGCGCAACTGAAAGCTGAACCAAACGCAGGACTAAACGCAGAGGTGGACGCGCTATTAATTCGGTTGCCCTAAGACTTGTGATTGTTCGGACTCGAACCTAATGAAATTCTTATGAAATGTAATAGAGGGCTGTGGCGAGAAGTGGAAAATTCGCACACTAATTTTAATACTATTTAATAATTGATGGTGGCGAATTTTTCATAATCTCTATTGATGACGATTAAAGGAGGCTATAAAATTAGGCCAAAATCTGCGCTTTGCGGAGGACGAAAAATGGGTCAATGTAAAAAAGCGGTTGTTAAATAAGAGCAAATATAGCTAACTTTGCGATATGAAACAATGGCAGGTATTG
>CANQZJ010000023.1 GCA_947628315.1 uncultured Oscillospiraceae bacterium | reverse complement strand
TGTGTGTTGAATATGTACTCGGAAGGGGAGAGCCAGCAGATGTTTTTCTCAGGGAAGTCCTCGCAGAACTTGAACCCGATGAAGGATTTTCCCGTCCCGGTGGGGTGGATCACGGCTGCCTTACCGGTCTGACGAAGCATGGAAAGGGCAGCATGATACGCATGGTCGTTATGTTCAAAGAGTTTAATGCTCATATGCTGCCCTCCCTTCTGCTTCGACTTGCATATCCTTTGTTATTGGATGTGTGACTCTCTAAATGGTCTTACGCCCCATACATTCTCTTATAGTAGTCCCGGTACGCTCCGCTGGTCACGTGCTCCACCCAGGCCGGGTTGTCCAGATACCACTTTATGGTCTCTTCCATGCCTTGCTCAAAGGTGTATGCCGGCTGCCATCCCAGCTCACTGGTGATCTTCCTGTTGTCGATGGCGTACCGCCGGTCGTGCCCCGGCCGGTCCTGCACGTGGGCGATCAGGCTCTCCGGCTTGTTCAACGCGCCTAGTATCAGCCGCACGATGTCCAGGTTCGCCTTCTCGTTGTTCCCGCCTATGTTGTACACTTCGCCGGACCGGCCCTTGTCCAGCACCGCGCAGATGGCCGCGCAGTGGTCCTTCACGTGAAGCCAGTCTCGGATCTGCATCCCGTCCCCGTACACCGGCAGGGACTTGTCCCCCAGGGCGTTGTGGATCATGAGCGGTATCAGCTTCTCCGGGAACTGGCAGGGACCGTAGTTGTTGGAGCACCGGGTGATGTTCACCGGCAGGCCGTAGGTCTCGTGGTACGCCCGCACCACCATGTCAGCTCCCGCCTTGGAAGCCGAGTAGGGGCTGTTGGGCGCGAGCGGCGTGCTCTCCGTGAACATCCCCGTCTTGCCCAGGGCGCCGTACACCTCGTCCGTGGACACCTGCAGATACCGCACGCCGGGCTTATATTCCCGGGAGTACTTGTCATCCGGCGCCAGCTTCCAGTGGGCCTTGGCCGCGTCCAGCAGCACCTGCGTGCCCACTACATTGGTCGTCAGAAACAGCTCCGGCTCCAGGATGCTCCGGTCCACATGGCTCTCCGCCGCGAAGTGTACCACCGTGTCGAAATCGTACTCGTCAAAGAGCTCCTTCACCGCCGCCCTGTCCCGGATGTCGCCCCGCACGAATACATAGCGCGGGTCTTTCTCGATATCCGTCAGGTTCTCCAGGTTGCCGGCGTAGGTCAGAAGGTCATAGTTCACCACCCGCCGCACGTCATCCCGGGTGCTCAGGATGTAATGCACGAAGTTGGAGCCTATGAACCCGGCGCCGCCAGTCACAAGCACGTTTTTCATATCCCGTCCCCCTCCGCTATGGCCACCAGGTACCGCCCGTACTCCGTCTTCATCAACGGCTCCGCCAGACGCAGCAGCTGCGCCTTATCAATGAACCTGCGCCGATACGCTATCTCCTCGATGCAGGACACGTACAGCCCCTGCCGCCGCTGGACGATGCTCACGAATTGGGACGCCTCCTGCAGGCCCTCGTATGTACCCGTGTCCAGCCAGGCCATGCCACGGAAGAACTTCACCGCCCGCAGCTGGCCCCGCCGCAGATATTCCTGATTCACCGCCGTGATCTCCAGCTCTCCCCGCTCGGAGGGTTTTATGCTCTTCGCAATGCCCACCACCTGGCTGTCATAGAAATAGAGCCCTGGAACGGCGTACTTGGATCGGGGATGGGCAGGCTTTTCCTCCAGTGACAGTACTTTGCCGTCCTTATCGAACTCCACCACGCCGAAGTCCGAGGGGTCGTGGACGGGATAGCCAAACACCACGGCACCCTCCTCCACGGCCACGGCCTTGCGCAGGAAAGAGGAAAAGCCGCTGCCGTAGAAGATGTTGTCCCCCAGGATCAAGGCCACCCTATCCCCGGCGATGAAGTCCTCGCCGATGATGAACGCCTCCGCTAGGCCGTTGGGATGCTCCTGCACGGCATAGCTGAACTTCATGCCCAGCTGGGACCCGTCCCCCAGGATGTCCTCGAAGATGGGGATGTCCCGGGCGGTGGAGATGATGAGCACCTCCCGGATGCCCGCCAGCATGAGGGTGGAGAGGGGGTAGTAGATCATGGGCTTGTCATAGACGGCCAGGGCCTGCTTGCTGACGCCCTTGGTGATAGGATACAGCCGGGTGCCGCTGCCCCCGGCCAGGATGATGCCTTTCATATGGCCCCTCCACTCTATGGTCATCGGAGGTCATCGAACAACCGTGCTCCGTATACTCCCCGCGCAGTAAGGCGTTCAAATGCCCTAACCACTGCGCTCTTGTCCTCTTGATATGTCACGCCGAACCACTCATCCCGGGTCGGCAGGACCTTCACCTCCGCCTGTCCCATCTGGATAAGCCCGTCTATGATCTCAGGCAGAAGGTATTCATCCCGCGACGGGTCCTTCATAGAAGCGAGGAATCGCTCAAATCCCTCTTGGAGCCCGTCCGCAAACGCCGGCGTCAGCATCCACATATTCATGGACACCAGCTGTTCCGCGTCAAGAGGAACCAGGCCTCCCTCCGTCTGCTCCGCCGCGCCCTCCGGGGTCCTGACGATCCCCCGGGTCTCGTGGATCTTCGTGAGGTACCCCGCGCCGTCCATGGCACATATTCCCCGGGTCACGCCGCCGGCGTCTGAAAGGGTGTTTTTCAGCACAAAGCCGATGAGCCCATAGGCGTTAGGCCGCGACGGATCATATGCCGCCATAAACTCCTGTGCCTGGATGAACGCGTGCTTTCCGTAATAATCGTCCGCGTTGATGACGGTGAAGGGACCGTCCAGCAGGCCCTGGCACGCCAGCAGCGCGTGGCCTGTGCCCCAGGGCTTCCGCCGTCCGGGAGGCAGGCCGCCTGGCTCCTGGAACACATATTCCGGCCGGATGCCAAGCGGGGCCAGGCTCCTTTCCAGCCGGTCGCCGATAACGGCGCGGAAGCCGTCACAGATATCGCGGCGGATGATGAAAACGACCCGGTCAAAGCCCGCCTGCACGGCGTCATGGACGGAGTAGTCGATGATGAGCTCCCCGTTCGGTCCCACCGGCTCCAGTTGTTTGATCCCCGCGCCGTACCGCGCGCCGATCCCGGCCGCAAGAACAACAAGCGTCGCTTTCATAGATCTCTCTTTACTCTCCTGCTAGTATTTTTATGCTGGCCCCATTCCCGGTCACACGGAGCATCCTCCAGCTTTTTCACTAGAACTGGAAGTAGATAAAATTCGCCGCGTTATAGCCGGGGCCCCAGATGCCCACCAGCAGGATAAAACAGGTGCATACCGAGAACACCAGCCACCGCACCCAGATATCCTGCTTGGCGATCACTTCATGGACGCGGACGCCACAGTATTTGCAGATATCCGCCCCGATCAGCGCCGCGATGCACAGCAGCATGAGATGGAAGTTTTTCTGGTCAAGTCCGCAATTAAAAAGTGAGCCGTCGAACAGTATCCAGGGATTGTGCACCGTAAACATGCTCTTGATGATACTGGCGCCTGTAATAAACCCGTTGGCACGGAAAAATATCCAGGCAAAGTCCACCAGCACGAAGGTGATAAACATCTGCAATATCCTGTGCCCAAGGCTCTCCCGGTGAAGGCCCAATACCGATACCGCCTTGTCCCGAACCGGCTTCGTCGTCTCGCCGATCACCTGGTACAGCCCGTTCAGGCCGCCCCACACCACATAGTGCCAGCTGGCCCCGTGCCACAGGCCGCTCACCAGAAACACCACCATCAGGTTGAAGTATTTACGCACTTTTCCCTTCCGGTTGCCGCCCAGAGGGATATACAGATAATCCCGGAACCACGTGCTCAGGGAGATGTGCCACCGCCGCCAGAACTCCCCAACGCTCCGGGAGAGATACGGCGCGTTGAAGTTCTCCATGAGGTCGATGCCCAATATCCCCGCCGCGCCGATGGCGATGGTAGAATAGCCCGCGAAGTCGCAGTATATCTGGAACGCAAACAGCACGGTCGCCACGATGAGATACCATCCGCCAAAGGCCGCCGGGTCGTTATATATCGTATCCACCACGATGGCGATCCGATCCGCCAGCACCACCTTCAAAAAGTACCCCCACAGCATCAGCAGCGCGCCGTCCCGGATGCGGTCGATGTCCGGCTTTGGTGGGACGGCCAGCTGCTTCAGGAGGTTCTTGCTCCGCTCGATGGGCCCCGCCACCAGCTGGGGGAAGAAGGACACGAAAAGCGCGTACCGCAGGAAGTTCCGCTCCGCGTATATCTCCCCGCGGTACACATCCATGGTGTAGCTCAGCGCCTGGAAAGTATAGAAAGAGATTCCCACCGGCAGCAGCACGTCAAAGGCCGGCTGGTTCAGCTGGATATGTACCAGGGCAAGCACCTTGCTCAGACTGTCCACGGCGAAGTCGAAATACTTAAAGAAGAACAGCACGGACAAGTTCAGCGTAAAGCTGGCCGCCACGCACATCTTTTTGCGTTTTATGACAGTCGGATTGCCTTTTTTCTTATCCTTGAACGAGTCCATATACAGGCCGCTCAGATACGTCACCAGGGTAGAGAACAGGAGTAACAGGGCATACTTGGCGTTCCAGCACATGTAAAAGTAGTAGCTGGCTATGAGCAGCCAGATATACCGCACTTTGGCCGGAAGAACAAAGCACACGCATACCACCAGCGGGAAAAAGACCAGAAATTGCAGCGAATTGAAAAGCATATGTGATACTTCCTCGCACTCTATTATTATTTCAGGTAAGCTCCCCGCTCACCCGATCTTCCCCGCCTCGGAGAAACAGGACGTCGTAGCCACGCCGCCGGCCGCATTGTCGATCACGACCGCTCCGGCTGCTGCGGCGGGGTCGACGGTCAGACAGTCGATCCCGTTTATCTGTATGTTGGGCACGCCGTCTGGCATGTTGAACGCCACCGTGCCGAATGCCGTCTCCTGGCTCCCGCCAGGCGGAACATAGCTGACCGCCCCTCCAATTCTGTCCAGGACGACGAGCGTGGGGCTGCCCATAAAAAGCCGGTCCGGGTCTATCCCCAGGTTTTTGAGTTGTTCACAATAGGCCCCGCCCTCTCTCCATATTCCGCTGCCGGCCAGGCAGAGACAGCAGCTCATATGCTTATCATACAGGAGCGTAAAGTAGTTCATCAGGACCGGCTCAGCATTCATCAGCTGTATTTTATAATTCGTATACTCAGCATAGTCGTCATACCAGCCTTGATAGGCCGCATCATTTCGTCGATCAGGTATATCATAATGGTCCCTGATGTAATTTCCGATATATTCTGTGACCTTCTGGCAGCCGGACGGATTCACATGTCCGTTGACGCCCCACGTAGGATCCTCATAATTATCGAGCAGATCAGTGTTGTAATTCACAACATCCGTCCTGAGGAAATTGATGCAGTCCTCCCCATACTCCTCTGCCAGAGCGGAGAGCCTGTTCGCATCCCGCTGCTGCGCTTCGCCTGCCGGGAAAGGCATATAGGTCATCAGCACATCAATATCCCGCTCCTGGCACGCCTCAATGAGCTTTTTCAGATATATGACGCCCTTCGTGTCCTCGCTCAGCATTTCCGCCAGCCCAATATCAGGGAAGGACAGCGGCGCCGCCACGCCGACACGAAATCTACCGCCCTTGCATACGTCTTTTCCTGGGAAAAAGTCCCCTGCGCTCAGTTCTTTCCAGCGGTCGTGATAAATGGAAAAATCCCACAAAAATTCCATCCGATTTCCCGCATCCTCGGTCAGATCGAGCACAGAGCGGATCTTTGTAATGCTCAAAGGGAAAGCGTCAAAGCCGGCATGAGAAAAACCCAGCGTCTCATCCAAGCCATATTCCATGGACAGATAGCATCCGTCGACGACGACCAATTTAGGGGATGTATAATCCAGCGCATTCATCAGCAGCCAATACTCGATCGGAAGGATCGCACCGTCGAAGGCAAGATCATAAGAAACTATCCCATAATCATTCCACAGCTCCATGGGAGAAATACCGTCCCGCGTGCGGCTGGAGCCCAGGAACAAGACGTCAAAGTCTTCTTTCTCTTCAAAAAAGTCAGCGAATTGCTGCCGGCTCCCTTTCCTCTCCACAAGTCTGGTAAGGCCATACAGCATAGATACCGTCAGCGCCACGATCACGGCGCCGGACAGCACGGCCCGCAACCATCGCCGCGGCCCGCCGCCGCCGCCGTCTCTCTCTCTCTCTCTCTCTCTCTCTCTCTCTTCACAGGCATGTCAATATGCTCCGCTTTGCTTTTCAT
This sequence comes from uncultured Oscillospiraceae bacterium, assembly GCA_947628315.1. GTDB lineage: Bacteria > Bacillota > Clostridia > Oscillospirales > Oscillospiraceae > Enterenecus. The sequence continues at coordinate 26,371 of CANQZJ010000023.1, read as the reverse complement.
ATTCCCGCCTCCGGATCAGAGCTGCCTCTGTTCGTCCCTCGTCCAAGGACGATGCGCGCCACACGCCCATCATCGCCGGCAGACAGCTTATATCCCGCCGGCACCGGCGCTTGTATACGCATACCGCGCAGTTCCCGCATCAGCTTCATCAGCTCATCCTTCCGCACAGGCCCCTCACTCCGCACCGGCAGCAGCTTTCCGTCCTCAGTCCGCACCGTGGTGGTCAGCATCCGCATGGGCGTGCGCCGCTCCTGCATGGCGAACACCGCGCCACGCAGACAGCCGTTTCCCTCCGCCTCGTCTCCGTGAAGCACCACCTCGCACCCGTTGGGACATACGGGACAGATGACGGCGCCGGGCCTTGGCATACCGTGGTGCTGCCGCTCCCGGCCTTGCTCCGTCCAGGGCTCCATGGCCCCGCCCCGGATGTACAGAGCCGCGTTTTTCCCCGCCAGCTCCCCCTGCTGGGACACCGAGTCCACGAAGTCCACCAGGTTCCGGGAGTTGCCGCAGGAGAACACCCCGGGGATGTTGGTCTGTAAGTATTGGTCCGTGACCACGCTGTTGGTGGCGCTGTCCAGCGCCACGCCGGCGCCCTTGGCCACCTCGTTCTCCGGGATGAGGCCCACGGACAGCACCAGCGTGTCGCATTCCACCAGGCGCTCTGTGCCCGGGATGACGCGCCTGTCCGCGTCCACCTTTGCTATCTCCACCGCCTCCAGCCGCCGCTTTCCGATGATCCGGCTGACAGTGTGCTCCAGATACAGCGGGATGCCGTAGTCCAGCACGCACTGGCTCACATTGCGGGTCAGGCCCCCAGGCTCCGGCATGATCTCCACCACGCCCAGCACCTCCGCGCCCTCCAGGGTCAGCCGCCGGGCCATGATGAGCCCGATGTCTCCGGACCCCAGGATGACCGCCTTTTTGCCTGGCATGATGTTGCGGCAGTTCACCAGGTTCTGCACCACCCCGGCGGTGTAGATGCCCGCCGGCCGGGGTCCGGGTATGGACAGGGTGCCCCGCGTCCGCTCCCGGCAGCCGGTGGACAGGACCACCGCCCGGGCGGACAGCTTTCGCAGCCCCTCCCGGCTCACGGCGGTGACGGCCTTGTCCGCCGTCATATCCGTCACCATGCAGCCGGTCCTGAATTCCACGCCGGCCTCCTGGGCCTCCCTGATGGCCCGGGCGGCATACTCTGGGCCGGTCAGCTGCCGGCCATACCGCCGCAGGCCGAAGCCGTCATGGATGCACTGATTCAGTATCCCGCCCAGGGTGTCGTCCCGCTCCAGCAGCAAGACCTTCTCCGCCCCGTTTTTCCGGGCGGACGCCGCGGCGGCCAAGCCCGCGGGCCCCCCGCCGATCACGATCACGTCATAGGTATCCATCACTTCACCGTCCCCGCAAACATCTCGCTGCCCTTCTCCCGGTAGGTGATCTCCGCCGGGTCCATGCCGTACTCATGTACCAGCATATCCGCGATCCGCGCGAGGCAGTAGCCGCCGTTGCAGCGGCCCGTGGTGGCCCAGGCCCGGTACTTGACGGCGGAAAGGCTCCGGGCGCCCAGGGGGTTCTCGATGGCCTGGCGTATCTCCCGCCGGGTCACCTTCTGGCACCGGCAGACGATCTCCCCGTACTCCGGGTCCTGAGCGATGAGCTCCGCCTGCCGCTCCGGCGTCTGGTCCCGGAACCGCAGGATGCCCCGCCGCTGGGCGATGAAGTCCGGCTTCTCTTTCATATCCATATGCTGGGCCAGGATGTCCCGCACCATCTCCGCGATGGGCACAGAGGCCGTCAGGCCCGGGGACTCGATGCCGATAAGGTTTATGAGCCCGGGCCGCGCCGGCTCCTCCTGTATCACGAAGTCCCGGAAGCCGCCCTCCTCCGGCGGGGCCTGCTTGGGCCGGATACCGGCGTAGTTGCCGATGATGTGCCGCCGCTCCAGCACTGGCAGCAGCTGCCGCGCCTCCCGGAAGAGCTTGTCCATGGCCTTGGCGGTACAGCCGTAGTCGTCCCGCTCACCGATGTACTCAGCGCTGGGACCGATGATGATGTTGCCGTCTATGGTGGGCGTCAGGTGGACGCCCAGGCCCCCGATGCCCGGCCGGGGCACGGGGTACACCGGGATGTCCAGATACTGGTCCGCGATCTTGTCCAGGATGTAGTACTCCCCCCGGCAGGGATAGAGCTTATATCCATCCACCCCGGCCATGGCCGCGACGCGGTCCGCGTACAGCCCCGCGCTGTTGATGAGATACCGGCAGGAGAACGTGCCGCCCCCGGCCTGCACCGTGAAGCCGCCCTCCGGGCCGGACTGGATGTCCGTGACCTCATGCTCGAAATAAAACTGCACGCCGTTTTCCGCGGCGTTTTCCGCGAGAGCGATGCAGTAGGTAAAGGGGTCGAAGATGGCCGTCTCCGGGCTCAGCATACCGCCCACGCCGCCCACGTTGGGCGCCAGGGCCTGGGCCTCGGCCCGGGACACCGCCCGCAGGCCCTTACAGCCGTTGCGCTCCCCAGTGCGGATGATGTTCTCCAAAGCGGCCATGTCGGCGCCGTCGAAGGCCACCAGCAGCTTGCCCGTCTTCTTATAGGGGATGTCCAGGTCCCGGCAGACCTTCTCAAAGCCCTGATTGCCCCGCACGCACAGCCTGGCCATAAGGCTTCCGGTCTTATTGTTGAAGCCGGCATGGACCACCGCCGAGTTTCGGCCGCTGGTCTCCCCCGCCACGTCGATATTCTTTTCCAGCACGGCGACAGTCAGCGCATAGCGGGACAGCTCCCGCGCTATCGCGCAGCCAACTGCCCCCGCGCCTACGATCACGATGTCAAACGATCTCTGCATCCATTACTCTCCGATGTGTCACTCATTTTTTATCCAGCCGGCAGTGCGCCTGATGCCCTCCGCAAAGGGGACCCGGGCACAAAAGCCCGTGTCCTCACGCAGAGCCTCTATATCAAAGCTCTCCGCAGTGAGCGGGACGCCTCCGGAGGGTCTTGCGCCCAAAAGCAGTTCTGTGCCCGGCGCGATCACATCCCGTGCCTCCTGCAAGTATTCCCGAAGCCGGCGCACATGCCCGCTGGCGATATTATACCGGCGTCCGGTCCGCCCCTTCTCTCCTATGAGATAAAACGCCTCCGCCGCATCGGAGAGATAGATGAAGTCGTAGGACTGCGTACCGCCGCTCAGGGGCATCTCTTCCCCGCGCAGCAGTTTTCTTACCAGCGTCGTGATGAGGCGGGGCGTCAGCTCCCCCTCTCCATACACGTTGGATATGATAGGCCAGATAAAATCGATGCCGCGCTCTGCCGCCACACCGGGACCCATGAGCTCACACATTTGCGCGGCGCAGCGAAATATCCTGTGCCGGTCGCCCTGATAGGCCCGGCCCTCCGGCGTCTTGAGCTCATCCTGGGATATGCTCCCCGCGCCGACGAACCTGCCGCAGCCCATCTGTGCGGCAGTCACGACGGCATCCATCATCCATGTGACATTCTGGACCTGGAGCGCGTAGTCCAGCATCTTTTCACCGGAGAGGCCCTCCCAGGCCAGCTGATAGAACACGTCCGCGCTCCTCCACGGAAGCCGCTCCGGCAGCTCCCGTATGTCCCGCAGGTCACATTCTATAATAGGCGCGTCCAGCCCCCTCAGGCGGAAGCTCTCCGGGCCGCTGAAAAAGCCGGGCCTGACCACCGCGCATGTCTCCACGCCATGGGCTAGCAGAGCCTTGACCAGCGCGCTGCCGATAAAACCGCCGCCGCCGCAAACAATGGCTCTGTCCATCTCACACGCCCTCCATCCCGTAAAACTTCCGTATCTGCCCGGCGCAGATGGCCCGCGGGTCCACGCCCTCCTGCTGCTTTTTGAAGAAGTCCACCACGTTGTAGAACATCTCGTCGCAGGAAAGGCGAGGCTCCCAGTCCAGCAGCGCCAGGGACTTGGATATGTCCAGGCCCAGCATCTCGGACTCGGGGCGCAGCTGGGCCGCGTCCGCCACATACCATGTGCTGGCGTAGTGCTTTTGCATCTGCTCCACCACCCACAGCACCGAGCGGATGCCGTCCCGGGTGGGGCCGATGTTCCACTGGCTGGAATACCGCTCCGGCTCCTCATACATGAGCCGGCCGATGGCCAGGTAGCCGTTCAGGGCATCCAGCATGGACTGCCAGGGCCGGGTCTGGTTCGGATGGCGCAGCTCCACCGGCCTTCCCTCCGCTATGGCGTTCAGAATGGTCGGGATGAGCCGCGTTTTCACATGGTCCCCGCCGCCCAGCACATTGCTGGCCCGCGCCGTGGACACGCCCACCATGCGGCCGTCCCTTTGCAGATAGGCCCGCTTGTAGGAGTCGGTGATATACTCCATACAGGTCTTGCTGGCGTCGTAGGGGTCCACGCCCCCCAGAGGGTCCGTCTCCGCGTACACCGCGCCGTCCCCCTTGTTGGCATACACCTTGTCGGTGGTCACGATCACCACGCTTTTGACGCTGGGGCATTTCCTGATCGCCTCAAAGAGGTCCACCGTGCCCATCACGTTGCTCTCGTATGCCCGGCGGGGCTCGGCAAAGCACTCCGTCACCAGCGCCGCCAGATGGAACACGATCTCCGGCTGGGCCGCCAGCAGCGCCGCCTCCAGCGATTCCCGGTCCGATACATCGCCGATGACGCTGCGGATCATGGTCTCGCCGCCCATCTGCCGGAAGAGGCCGCCCTCCGGCGGGGCCAGGGCGTAGCCCGTGGCCTCCGCGCCAAGCTCATAGAGGATGGCCGTGAGCCACGAGCCCTTGTAGCCCGTGTGGCCCGTGACGAACACGCGCTTGCCCCGATAGAACGCCCGGTTCAGCAGATGCGCGTTTTTCTCCATGCTCATTTCCCGACGATGCCGATGATCGACTCGGCCATATAGTCCACCATATCGTCGTTCATGCCGGGATAGACGCCCACCCAGAAGGTGTCCCGCATGATCCGGTCGGTGTTCTCCAGGCCGCCAACCACGCGGTAGGCGTCCGTGCCCCGGATCTGGTCAAAGCAGGGGTGCCGCAGCAGATTGCCGGAGAAGAGCCGTCTCGTCTGGATGCCCTTATCCTCCAGCGTCCGGACGATCTTCACGCAGTCGACGCCCTCGCGCGCCGTCATCAGGAACCCGAACCAGCTGGGATCGCTGTTGGCAGTGGGCTTCGGCAGGATCAGCCTGTCCGCCGCGGGGCTGGCGGACAGCGCGTCATACAGCCGCTTCCAGTTGTGCCGCCTCGCCTCCACAAAAGCGGGCAGCTTCTTCAGCTGCTCACAGCCGATGGACGCCTGCAGGTCCGTGATCTTCAGGTTGTAGCCAAAATGGCTGTACACGAACTTATGGTCATAGCCCTGGGGCAGTTCGCCGTACTGCCCGTCGAACCGGTGGCCGCACATATTGTCGTGGCCGGAGGGACACACACAGTCCCGGCCCCAGTCCCGGAAAGACAGGATCATCCGGTTCAGCAGCGGGTCGTTGGTGTACACGGCACCGCCCTCGCCCATGGTCATGTGGTGGGGCGGATAGAAGCTGGAGGTGCCGATATCGCCGATGGTGCCCGTGAGCCTCGTCTCCCCGTCCAGGGTATAGGTGCTGCCCAGGGCGTCGCAGTTGTCCTCGATGAGCCAGAGCCTGTGAGCGTCACAAAAGGCCTTGACCGCCTTCAGGTCGAAGGGGTTTCCCATGGTGTGGGCGATCATGACCGCCTTGGTCTTGTCGCTCAGGGCCGCCTCCAACTTGGTGACGTCGATGTTGTATTCCGGGATGGTCACATCCACGAATACCGGCACGGCGCCGTATTGCACGATGGGCGTCACGGTCGTGGGAAAGGCCGCCGCCACGGTGATGACCTCGTCGCCCCGCCTGATCTGCCGCTCCCCCAGCTCGGGGGCGGTGAGGGCGGAGAAGGCCGTCAGGTTGGCGGAGGAGCCGCTGTTGACCAGATGGACGTATCTCACGCCCAGATAGCTGGCCATCTCGCTCTCCAGCTTCTCCGCGAACCGGCCGGTGGTCAGCCAGAAGTCCAGCGCGGCGTCCGTGAGACTGCGCATCTCCTTCTCGTCGAAAACGCGCCCGGAGTATGCGATACGGTCACCCGGCGCAAAGGGCTTTTTGTTCTCTTTATAGGCGTGATAATAGGCCTCTACCGCGTCCAGGATCTCCTGGCGCGCCTGGCTCTCGTCATTCCAGTGATACTGCATTTGATGTTCCTCCCAAAAAAGTCGATGTTTGTTCTTTCTATGAGAGGGCTTGGGAGCGGCTTTGAGCCGCCCGGCCAAACGAAAGCCAGTATCACCTGTCAGAATACGCGCGCCTACATTTCAAAAAACCGCCGGATCTGTTTTGTACAGATCTCGCGCTCACTTACGCCGGCACTCTTTGCTTTGAAAAACTCCACCACGTCGTACAGCATTTCATCGCAAGACAGTCTTGGCTCCCAGTCCAGCCTCTCCAACGACTTGGAGATATCAAGCCCCAGGGTCTTGGACTCAGTTGCCGATATATACCCCCCCGGTATACTCCACGCTTGTATAGTGCTTTTGCATCTGCTCCACTACCCAGACGACTTCCCGTATGCCGTCCCGGGTGGGGCCGATGTTCCACTGGCTGGAGTATCTCTCCGGCTCCTCATACATGAGCCGGCCGATGGCCAGATACCCGTTCAGCGCGTCCAGCATGGACTGCCAGGGCCGGGTCTGGTGGGGATGGCGCAGCTCCACCGGCTGGCCGGCCGCGATGGAGCTCAGGATGGATGGGATGAGCCGGGACTTCACGTGGTCACCGCCGCCCAGCACGTTGCTGGCCCGCACCGTGGACACGCCCACCGTGCGCGCCGCCGTCTGAAGGTAGGAGCGCTTATAGGTATCGGTGATGTACTCCATGCAGGTCTTGCTGCTGGAATAGGGGTCGATGCCGCCCAGGGGGTCCGTCTCCACGTATACGGCGCCGTCCCCCTTGTTCTCGTAGACCTTATCGGTGGTGATGACCACAACGCTCCTGACGCTGGGGCACTCACGTATCGCCTCGAAGAGGTTCACCGTGCCCATCACGTTGGTCTCGTAGGCATAGTGTGGGTCCTCAAAACAGTCGTTCACGATGGCCTGGGCCGCCAGATGGAACACGATCTCCGGCTGGGCCTCCTCCACGGCGGCCTTGACCGCCGCCAGGTCCCGCATATCGCCGGTGACGCTGTGGATCATGGTCTCGCCGCCCATGTGGGCGAACATGCCGCCCTCCGGCGGCGTCAGGGCATAGCCCGTGGCCTCCGCGCCAAGCTCGTGCAGGATCGCCGTGAGCCACGCGCCCTTGTAGCCCGTGTGCCCCGTGACGAACACCCGCTTGCCCCGGTAAAACTCTCTGTTTGCCAAATGCGCGTTCTTGCCGCTCATCCGATGATCTCCTTCACGCTGGCCGCGACGCCCTTCGCGTCGATGCCCAGATGTTCATGTATCCAGGTCTGCCGCCCGGCGGCGGTATAGACGTCCGGCGTGCCCAGCCGCTTGAACCGGCAGCGGATATCGTCCCGCTCCGCCAGATACTCCGCCACGGCGCCGCCCAGCCCGCCGATGATGTTCTGCTCCTCCAGGGTGAGCACCGCGCCGCACTCCGCGGCCGCCTCGGCCACCGCCTCCGTGTCCAGGGGCTTGACGGTGTGCATGTTATACACCCGCAGGCCGACGCCGTCTTTTGCAAGCAGCTTCGCCGCCTCCATGGCCACCGGCAGCATGGCCCCGTAGGCGAACACCGCCGCGTCCCGGCCCTCCGTGACCTGGATGGCCCTGCCGATACGAAACCGCTCCGTTCCGTATGGGACCTCCAGCCCCGCGGGCGCCCGGCCCAGGCCGATGTATATGGGCCCGTCCAGCGCCAGCGCCTGATGGGCGGCGGCCCGCACGTCGGTCTCGCACCCCGGATAGACCACCGTCATGTTCGGCAGCACCCGCATGATGGCCGCGTCCTCGATGACGTGGTGGGTTGTGCCGGAGTTGCCGTAGCCGTAGCCCGGGATGACCCCGGCCAGGACCACCGGCAGGTTTTGATACGCCACGTCCACCCGGATCTGCTCATAGGCCCTCATGGTCAGGAACATGGCCATGGTGTATGCCACCGGCTTAAGGCCCCGCAGGGCCACGCCGGCGGCGGTGCCCACCAGGCTCTGCTCCGCGATACCAAGGTTGTAATACCGCTCCGGGAACTCCGCCTCCAGGCCCTCCACCACGCTGAAGCCGCACTCGGCGGACAGGAACACCACCCGCTCGTCCTCGCGCATGATGCGCTGCATCTCGTTGACAAAGATATTTCTCATCGCAGCTCCTCCATGGCCTGGGCATACTGTTCGGGGGTGGTGGATTTGTAGTGCCACTCCAGCCGGTCCTCCATGAAGGAGACGCCCTTGCCCTTCACCGTCTCGGCGATGATGGCCGTGGGCCCGTCCTTCCAGGCCAGCGCCTCTGTCAGCGCCGCCTCGATCCGGCCGTGGTCGTGGCCGTCAATGGCGAGGGTGTGGAACCCGAAGGCCCGGAACTTCTCTGCCATGTCGCCGTAGGCCAGCACCTCCTCGTCCCGGCCGCAGCCCTGCAGATGGTTCCGGTCCACGATCACCGTGAGATTCGCCAGCTTCTGCCGGGCGGCAAAGGCGGCGTTCTCCCACACGGAGCCCTCGTTGCACTCCCCGTCGCCCACGAGCACATATACCCGGGCGTCACAGCCCAGGATGCGGGCGGCCAGAGCGCTGCCGGTGCCCAGGGCCAGACCGTGGCCCAGGGAGCCGGAGCTTACCTCCACCCCGGGATAGGAGCCCTTTTTCGGGTGGATGCACAGCGCCGACCCGTCCGCGCCGTAGCTTTCCAGGGCCTCACGGGGCATCATCCCCACGGAGACCAGCCCCGCGTACAGCGCCGAGGAGCAGTGGCCCTTGCTCAGGATGAACATATCCCGGTCCGGGGCGTCCGGCCACTGAGGGTCGAAGCGCATGAACCCGCCGTGGAACAGCACCGTGATGATGTCCGCGCAGCTCAGCGCCCCGCCGCCGAAGGAGCCTCCGGCCCGGTGCAGCGTCGTGACGATCTCCCGCCGCAGCGCCGCCGCCTTTTCCGCATAATCGATCCTGCTCAATCTCTCGTCTCCCTCACTTCACCCGGAAGTGATCGTCCAGGGTGCCCTCGTCCAGGCGCTTTTTCAGGCACTTCAGCCGGGTGCACTTGTAGCTTTCAAAGGTGGCCTTGTCGAAGCCGATGGAGGCGTAGTAGTCCATGAGCTCCTTGCCGCCCTTCTCGATGTTCCACTCCGGCTTGTAGTAATCCTTCAGCACCGTGAGGATCTTGTCCGCGGAGACACGGTAACTCCGGGGGTCGGTGTGCTCGCCGGTGAAGGTCAGCTCGCAGCCGGGCACGGCCTTCTGGGCGGCCTCGGCCAGCTGCCGGACGGTGTAGTTGTTGTCGGGGGTGCCGATGTTGAAGGCCTCGTTTTTCACCAGCTCCGCCGGGGCCTCCAGCACCGCCATGAACGCCGCGGAGATGTCCCGCACGTGGCTCATGGGCCGCCAGGGGGTGCCGTCGCTCTTGATCTCGATATTCCTGCTGGTGAAGGCGTTGGCCACGAAGCCGTTGAACACGATGTCGCACCGCAAGTTGGGGCTGGCGCCGTAGGCCGTGGCCGGCCGCAGGTAGGTGATGATGAAGTCATCCGTGCACAGCTCCCGCAGCTCGCACTCGCACAGCCACTTGGTCTTGGCATAGGCGGTGATGGGGTTCTTCACGCCCTCCTCGTCCACGGCCTTACTCACGTCGGAGATGCCGTACACGCTCTGGGAGGAGGTGTACACGAACCGCTTCACGCCGGCCTCCTTGGCGCAGCGGGCCAGCTTCATGGTGCCCTCGTGGTTGATCTCGTAGGTCAGCGCCTCGTCGAACTCGCCCAGGGGGTCGTTGGAGAGGCCGGCCAGATGGATCACGTAATCCACCCCGGCGAAGTCCTCCACGGCCACATCCCGCAGGTCCTTTTTGATCTGCTTGACGATGGGCTGGGTGTTGTCCACCAGGTCGCAGTCCTCATAGTAGCCCACATCGTAGCCGATGACGTCATAGCCCTTTTCGGCCAGCAGCGGCACCATCACGGAGCCTATGTACCCCATGTTGCCCGTCACCAATACTGTCTTCTTGTCCATTGTCATGTCTCCTTTGTCATATGTGTTTTCCACCAAGCGATGGTCCGGTCCAATCCTTCGCTGAGACCGACGCTGCATCGATACCCGATCTGCTCCTTCAGGACCTTCGGATCCGCCACTTGAATGGTAACGCTCTGTGTATTCTCCTCGAACGAGAGGAGCTGGGCACAGCCCATCTTATCCGCGATCCCGCGGAACACCTCCCGCATGGTATGAGACGTGCCTGTCCCCACATTGACGGCGCCGCAGTAGCCGCTGCCGGCGACTTTCACCAGCGCGCCCGCCGCGTCGTCCACATGGATGTAGTCCCAAACGTTATTCGGCCCCTTACAGACGAATGGTTCTCCCTTCAAAAACGTGGTGATCGCGGCGGAGATCGCCTTGAACGTCCTTCCGTCGCCCTCCCCGTACACGGGGAAGCACCTGGCGGATACGAACTCAAGCCCGTGCTTCCGGCAGTAATTCATACATATCTGCTCAAAGGCCGCCTTGCTCTCGCCATAGACCGTTCTGCTCACCGGGACGAAGCTCTCCGTATGCCGCCCGCCGGGCTCGCCGTACTCGGACGCCGACCCCGCAAACACGAACCTTCTGCCGCCGCTTTCAAAAAAGCACCGCAGCAGGCGAAGGCTGCTCTCCAGCCACACCAGATTAGAGACGGACTGGGAATAATCCCGCTCCGCCAGGGCCCACGCCAGGTGGATGATGATATCCGGCTTTGCCTCCTGGATGAGGCTCCTGCATCCGCCCTCATCCGACAGATCGGCCTTGTGGACCGTCACGCCTGCCGGGAATCCCTGGTCGTTCTTCCCCACCGCGGCATGGACCTGCCACCCGTCCTGACGCAGCGCGGCCTCTACTGTTTTCCTCCCGATAAAGCCGCTGGCGCCTGTGATCAGCACTCTCTCCATAGGTCACCGCCCCCTTTGTCAGCAATGAATATGCTCGTCCTGATCCGCTGTCTGGACTGTAGTCTTTTCATCCGCGGGCTTGTTACCGTCAAAGTTGATGCGCTTTTCTTCCACTACCAGCGGGCGGTGCGTCGCCTTTTTGTTGATCGCCAGGATATACTCCCCGATCATGCCAAGGAAAAACAGCTGGACGCTGCCCAGGAAAAAGACGCCCACGGAAAGCGCGGAGATGCCCAGCTGAAAATCGTTCCAGTGGATCAATTTGTCGATGAACGCCGACAGCGCGAGGATCAGGGATATGAACGACAGGATCAGCCCCACGAATGTGCAGCTCCTCAAGACGATCTTGGAGGTGGAAGTGATGCCGACCATCGCGCAGTCATACAGCTCGAAAAAGTTCGTGGTGCCCTTTCCCGACGTCCGCTTGTCCTGTTTATACGGGAACATCTTGATGGACGGGGCATACTCCGCCACAAGGCTCTTCATATACGGATCACGGTCGTCCAGGGAGCGCATCGTCTCCACAAAGGAGCGGTCATACAGGCCGAAGCCGTTGAAATGGGCGATCTGCTTCGTCTGGGACAGCTGTCCGGCGACCCAGTAGTAGATCTTTCTCAGCCCCAGCAGCCACTTGGGGTCCTTGCTCCCCGTTTTGATGCCTATCACAACGGCGGTCCCCGCTCTCCACTCCTTCACGAACTGCGGGAGCATCTCGGGCGGGTCCTGCATATCGGCGTTGACCATGAACGTGGCGTCTCCGTCCGACTGGGTGAAGGCGTGGAACGAGGAGTGGTAGTAGCCGAAGTTATTGACGTTGAAAATGCACTTTACCCTCTTGTCCCGCTCGCACAGCGCCTCCAGGACCGCCCGCGTATTATCGGTGGATTTGTTGTCCGCGAACAGGATCTCGTAATCATACTCAGGAAGCTGCTCCCGGAAGATCCTGACCAGCCGCTCGTAGACCCGCTCGACGTTTCCTTCCTCGTTGTATGTTGGGATCACAACACCGATCTTCATATATGATTCCTCCCAAAATCTCTGGATCAAAAACTGCGATCGTCAGATCAGCACAAAAAATGTTTCTTCAGCCGCGCGGCAGGGGCGAGCCTGTGGATGCCCCGGACGAAGACCTGGAGCAGTACTGCACATGCCACGGACAGCGCAAGATATACAGGAAGCCGCTCAAAGTACGTCGCCGACGGCATCAGCACTTTTGCTACAAATGTCCCTATCATCAGGTGACACATATACAAAGTGATACTAAGATCAGCGCACTTACTGAACCGGGCAGAAATATAGGGGTGGATGGAAGACGCGCCCGACATCACGATGCCGATCACGACGGCAAACAGGATGATGCAAATGAAATCGATCCTGTCGTGTCCGCTTCCATACATATTGAGGAGCGTCGTCCCCAGGCAGACCAGTTCAGCGGCAGACAGGCACCTCTTTCCACATTTTGAGAGACCTGCCCCCCCCCGTTTCCAATTAATCCCAGAACCGCGTGCACGGTCATTCCCAGGCAAAGACCGGCCCACGCCCGAGGAAGCGCTATGCGAAACGCGCCGGTCCATTCATTCCACATGTCCATATGGCCGTACGTGATGCAGAAATAGCCGTAGATCAGCGCGCTTGAGAGGGGACACACGACAAACGGGAAAAAGTCCTTTGACCGAATACAGCACGCGTAAAACAGCGGGAACATGACCAACAGCGCCGACAGGTACCAGAGCTGTGCGTTTACAAATGTCTGCACGTTCCCCGACATTGGCAGCATCAGCAGTTCAAACAGACTGTACACATAGTGCGTGAGCGTCTCCCCAAACGAGAGGTGAGAGATATACGCGTCCAGGCCATATGCCGCGAACGTGACGGCCAACAAACAGGGAAAGAGCTTCACATACTCCTTTACCGTCCAGACAAGGGCATCCTTACAGGCGGCGCCTTCGTTTCTCTTCACCTTGTTTGCCGCCAGGAAACCGGACAGAATGAAGAAGAACTCGACCGCCAGATAACCGCCGGCGAATGGGTAATGTCCCATGTCGGCAGGTTCAAGACGGTGGCTGTGGACGAGAACGATGACAAACGCCATCACCAGCCGGAGAAGATCTGCTTCCGCGTTTCTTCCCCCCAGGATTTGTGCCCGTGCCGTTCGTCTATTTTTTGCGCTCATGCCGGTCCCTCCCAAGATCCATGGATACGTACAATGGATTCAAAGCAACTCTCTGCACACTTCCAGCGCTCTTTCCAGCGCTCTTTCCAGCGCCTGATCCATGAAGTAATACTTGAAGTCCGCCAGCCGCCCGCAGTAGATCAGATTCGGTATCCGGTCGGCCAGCGCCTTATATTTTGCGTACTGCTCCTTGCTCTCCGCCATGATCACCGGGTAATAGGGCTCCGACTGGCCCTGGACATAGGGGATGGGATACTCCTCCGCGTAGACGGTCCCCTTTCCCTGCTGGATGGGGAGCTTTTTGTACTCCGTGATGCGCGTGTAGCCCTCCGCCTGCGGATAGGCCACCACGGACGCCGGCTGGAAGCTGTCCTCGCTGGAATACTTCCACGCAAAGCGCAGGGAGCGGTAGGGCAGCGGTCCGTACACCCCGCCGAACAGCTCGTCCAGCGCCCCCGTATACACCACCGGCGTATCCACCGGCGCCCCATCCAGCCAAAGGCGGCCGTCCCTGGCCGCCAGGCGCGCCAGGGCCTCTATGCCCATCCGCAGCTCGATGTTGGGGTGGTCCAGCAGCTTTTCAAAAAAGGCCGTGAACGACTTCTCCGGCATGATCTGGTACCTATCCCGTATCCCGCCGTCGGCGGTATAGGAGAAATAGAGCGGCACACGGGCCAGGATGCTGGGGTCGATCTTGTCCGGAGACACGTTCCACTGCTTCGCCGTATAGGGGGCATAGTCGTTTTCAAAGAGGAACTGCGCGTAGCCCCGGATGTCCTCATCCTGACTTTGCAGCACCTCCATCACCGGCGCCATCTTCCTCCCGGCAAAGGCGGCCTGCAGCTTCTCCTTCAGCCGCGTCGCCTTTTCCGGCGGATAAAACGTGTCCACCGTGGTGAAGTTGAACGGTGTCGGCGTATATGTCTCGTTCAGCACGGCGCCGCTGTCGATCCGAAAGTCCTTCCAACCGCAGAAGCGGCGCAGATAGCGGCATATCTCTTCGCTGTTTGTGTGGAACACATGGGGCCCGTACATCTGGACGAGAAATCCGTGCTCGTCCACATAGTCGTACATATTCCCGCCGATATGGCTGCGGCGCTCCCATATCTCCACATGCCTGCCCTGCTCCGCCAGGCGCCGCGCGATCACCGAGCCGGAGAGCCCGCATCCGATCACCAATACGTCCCGTTCCATAGCTATTCCGCTCAGTCCTCCCATACCTTCCAGGGGGCTTGTCCGCTCTGCCACATCTTCTCCAGCGCCTCTTTTTCCCGGAGCGTGTCCATGCACTGCCAAAAGCCCGTGTGCCTGTACGCCATGAGCTCACCCATCCTGGCCACCGTTTCCAGGGGCTTGCGCTCCAGGATCGTGTCGTCGCCCTCGATAAGGTCGAACAGTTCCGGCTGGCAGACCATAAAGCCGATGTTCACCAGGCTGTCCACGCTCTGGATCTTTTCCCGGAAATCTCTCACAGCGCCTGACTTGTCCACATCCAGCATGCCGAAGCGCTGGCCGGCATTATAGGCGGACATGGTGACCATCTTTCCGTGGGTTTCGTGGAAGCGCACCAGCTCGGAGATATCTATGTTCGAGACGCCGTCGCCATAGGTCAGCATGAACGGCTCACTGCCGATATGCTCCTGCACACGCTTCACGCGGCCGCCGGTCATGGTGTTCAGGCCTGTATCGACCACTGTCACCCGCCAGGGCTCGGAGTTGGTGCGGTGGACGATCATCTCATTTCTGCCGCCGGTGAAGTCATATGTAATGTCGGAGGTATGCAGAAAATAATCCGCGAAGTACTCCTTGATGACGTGCTGCTTGTACCCGGCGCAGATGACGAAGTCGTTGAAGCCGTAATGGCTGTAGAGCTTCATGATGTGCCACAGGATGGGCATCCCGCCCAGCTCCACCATGGGCTTGGGCTTGAACTGGCTCTCCTCGCTGATCCGGGTGCCGAAGCCCCCGGCAAGTATCACTGTTTTCATATCTGTCTCTCCGATCTTGTTCAAAGCTTATTTTGCGAGATACTTATAAAACGTTGTATCGTCCGGATTTACAACAACGGCGTTATCAAAGAAAGGTACATCCTCCATTCTCTTATCAGATAGAGTACCAATATTATCGCAAATATATGGCCGCCAACCATTCTGTTTTACCGTTTTGATCCTTAGTGCCCAGTCTTTAGAAATACCAAAACAGGAAAGCGTAACACATCCGATCAAAAGAATCGTAGCAAATGAATAAGGAGCCTTATCGCAATTATTGAGCAAGTAACACATCATCATGAGCATCAACACAAATAGCGCCGGTATCGTTGCCCTCATGCAAAAATCTCTTCCGTTTCCAATTTTAAAGTGTGGAAACACCAGCAATGTAATTATTACACTCCAAAATAGCGGCGACCCCTTATACTCCCGGTGGATAATCAGACCGTACAGGCCAAATTCAAGGAAATAAAAGATAACGAGAAAGCCGATATGCTCTGGCCCGAAAGCATCAACCACCGGATAGAATCCAACTTTAGACGCCACGGAATTAGCTCGATAGAACAGGAAAAATATCGGGAGAATACTTAACATTGCGCAAATATTCTGTACTGACAAGCAAAGCTTGATCGAATCCCAAAACCCTTCTCTCTTGACAGAAACAAAGAAACCAACCAAGAGGAACACCACCAAGCCAACAAAGGGAAATGGCCCGTATGGAAAAACACAAAGCCCAATAATCGCGAAATACCGCAACTGAGGAGCCGCCAGAAAGACGACCACCGCCAGCCAGGGAACGATCGTCTCATGGAACACCCATGCTATCAGCGCGTCATTGGGCGTAAATTGATAGCCATATCCGTTGTACAGATCGGGCCATCCAAATCCACTTCCCAATCCGTATGCCCATGTTCCTCTATAATCAATGATGACCTGACCTATATCGTTCAGCCCGCCGAAGGTTAAGTACATCAACAGAATAATCCACATATCACGGTTCTTCATGGGACGCAAAACAACACATATCCCAAGAAAAACGAGATATATCCCAATGATATTTTCAGCCAACAGGGCCACATTCGCTATTGTGAAACCAAATGCCTTTCCGAAAAGTGCCGGAATCACCCACTGCGTAAAATAGTATGCTATAACATAGCCTGTTTCAGGATAATGTATCGGCCAATCAAAATCACACATATCCCGGAACAAAGCATTTCTATAGTGCATATCATCAGTCTGATAGAAAAATATTGACGAAGAATACGCCCAAACCGAAATTACGACCAGCGCAATTATCATGTGTTTGACTGGCAGAGTGATTTTCGCTGTGATGTTCTTATTGATGTCCTTGAACAGGAAAACAACACCCACAACTGCAATGGCCGTTACCAAAATTCCAAGGTACCATCTTAGCCACGTCAAAAAATAGATAGCGATAGGAATGATCATATAAAGGTATGCCGCCATCATGAAATGCTTTATGGAAAAGGTAACAGTCAGACCTTTAAACTCCTCTTGTCTATTCACTCTCAAAAGTGAAAACTCATTGAACATATTCGTTGCTCCTTTCCAATCCAAGGTATGTACACCACGCCTGCTCCGAGATGATATCAGCAGCATTGGCTCTGAATCGTTCCTTTGCTCCATCGAACTGCATCGCGATATGTAAAGATTTAAAAGCTGTCTTTACAAGCCAGCCAAGAGTCGCTGTAATGCTCTTCTCCGTCATAAACGCTTTCCCGCTGGCCACGTCGTACTGCATCACCCGCTTGGCCCGGTAGAAATTCAGCGGGCGGCACTGGGCCATAGACACGATGCGGTCGTCTTTTGCCGGCAGGAAGAGCCCGTTGAAGGTCAGGAACCGGAACAGCTTATGCACCTTGTTCTCCTCTTCCCTCATGCTGTTTTCATACGGGCCGTTCTCAAATGGCATGTCCAGCTCCTCCGCCGGCACGGCCTTATATCCCGCCGCCATGATCTGCCGGTGCAGCTCCTCTCCGTCCGTCTCCTTCAGGAAGTCGACCCCCTTCAGAAAGTCCTCCACGCCCCGGAAGATCAGGTCCACGTTCTTATACCGGTAGTAGAACAGCTCCCGCACCACCGTCCCGCACAGCCGTCTCAGGAACTGCCATTTTGTGTAGCCAGGACAGTGGAGCGCGTTGTCATACAGCAGGTTCCGCAGGATGTAATAGCTCAAAAACGAGGAATACTTGTTCTCAAACGGCTCGTGCCACACGCATATGCCGTTGAGCAGGATGAGGTGCCTCATATTCCGCAGACCGTATTCCAAATCGTCCCCGCGGATAAAGATCGGCAGCGGCAGGTTGTTCTCGTTCACCACCGTCATCGGCGTACAGCAGTACCACCAAGCGTTGAACTCCACGTATTCCTCTACCTCGTTGTAGAGGCAGGCGTCCACGCTGTTCAGATCCAGACCGCCATTTCTCGACATCAGGTCGCCCGCGTACCACGCCGCGCCGGCCTCCACCTGGATGTTGGGCTGGTCCATCCGCAGCATCGCGCCGCCGATGAACGCATCGATGTATTTCTCCTTCCGGCACCGCAGCATCGCATACGTCCGATACAGCGCCTCCGGCTCGATCACCACGTCGTCGTCCATGAACAGCACATGGCTGGCCTGATATGTGGGGCAGTGCATGATCTCTATAAGGCCTCGTGTAAAACCGCCGGCGCCGCCCACGTTCTTGTTCGGCACGATTTGGACGCTCTCTCCCGCCAGCGCAGGGATGTCCAGCGTCTTTCCGTTGTCTGAGATGAACACATGAAGATGTCCGTGCAATGGGTTGTTCTCATCGTCCAGAAAGGCCCTGTGCAATATCTCCAGATTGCGCTGTATGAACGCCTCCCGCTTAAAAGTACAGATGTCTATCGCCAGGTCCACGTCCCGCAGACTGCCTTCCGGGATCTCCGCCGAATACCAGCCGCCGTAGAACTTGCTCTCGCCCTTTACGCCCTCCAGGCGGAAGAAGTACATCCCCTTCTCGTCCGAACCGGGAAACGTCAGCGTGATCTCCTCCTCCCGCTCGCTCTGGAAGCTGGCTGTCAGAAGTTCTGTCTCCGCAATGACTGCGTGGATCTTCTCCTTTCTGTAGAGGCTGATCTCAAGCTGTCCCTTCAGCCGCAGTGTCAAGCTCACGGTCCCGATATCCGTGTACTTCTTCCACTTTCCGATGCTCAGGCTGTTGAAATATGTATCGAACCACGCCACACCATGGGGATAGATCGTCAGCGTCTGGTGCTCGTCCGAAAAATACGCTCTCTTGTTCAGGCGGGAAAACATATCCTGCTGGCCGCACACTCCGCTCTTAGGCATCAACAGATGCTGTATGATCATCTCTCTGTTTCCTCTGTCTTTCTCAGGGCCGCCGCGATGACCGCGTCCATGTCGTAATACCTGTACTCCCCCAGCCGCCCGCCGAAGAGCACGTTTTTCTCCCCGGCCGCCAGGGCCGCGTACTTCTCATACAGCTCGCTGTTCTTCCCGTCGTTCACCGGGTAATATGGCTCGTCCCCCGGCTTCCACTCCGCGCTGTACTCCCGGCTGATCACCGTTTTCGGCTGGGTACCGAACACGAAGTGCTTGTGCTCGATGATCCGGGTGTAGGGCGTCTCGCTGTCCGTGTAGTTCACCACGGCGTTGCCCTGGTAGTTATCCGTGTCCAGCACCTCCGTCTCGAACCGCACGCTCCGGTATTGCAGCGCGCCCAGCCTGTAGCCGAAGTACGCGTCGATGGGACCGGTGTACACCACCTTCTCCGCCAGGGCGTCCAGGGCCGCCTTGTCCGCCAGGTAATCTGTTCCCAGCCGGACCTCGACGCCCTCCAGCATCCGCTCCGCCATGCGGGTGTACCCCTCCGTGGGGATGCCCTGGAAGAGGGCGTTGAAGTAGTTATTGTCATAGGTGAACCGCACCGGCAGCCGCTTGATGATGAACGCCGGCAGCTCCGCGCAGGGCCGGCCCCACTGCTTGGCGGTGTAGCCCTTCACCAGCTTCTCGTAGATGTCCGTCCCCACGAGGCTGATGGCCTGCTCCTCCAGGTTCCGGGGCTCCGCGATCCCCGCTGCGGCCCGCTGCTCCCCGATCTTCCGCCGGGCCTCCTCCGGCGTGATGACGCCCCACATCTTATTGAAGGTGTTCATGTTGAAGGGCAGGTTATAGATCTCGCCGTGGTAATTGGCCACAGGGCTGTTGGTGTAGCGGTTGAACTCGGCAAAGCGATTGACATACTTCCAGACCGCCTTATCGTTGGTGTGGAAGATATGGGCGCCGTACCGGTGGACCTGGATGCCCTCCACGTCCTCGGTGTAGACATTGCCGGCGATGTGGTCCCGCTTGTCGATGACCAGGACTTTCCTGCCCCGGTCTGTCATCTCCCGGGCGAACACCGCGCCGTACAGCCCCGCCCCCACGATCAGATAGTCATACTGCCTCTTCATGCTCTCCTTCTCTTTCCTCGAATCCCAGATATTTCCGCCAGAACGCCAGCCCGGTCAGCTCGCCAAGCCTCGCCCTGTAGGCCCTTTCTGCCTTTCTGTGGTCCCGGATGAACGCCGCCGCCACCGGCAGCAGCCGGAACGGCGCGGTCATGACGCTGGCGACCCGGCTCCCCGCCGGCTTTTTCAATTCCTCCAGCAGCTCCGCGTTCAGCGCTTCGCCGTCCGTTTTCAGAAAGAACTCCGGGCCCTTCAGATAATCCCGGTATGCCCGGATCATGAAGCCTATCCGCCGCGGGTCTCCCGCCAGAGCGGACTTTCCGGAGGCCCTCAGCAGCTTCCACAGATCGCTCCATGCACCGGCCACGCCGCCATACAGCGCGCTCACCACCAGCTCGTTGCGCTTGATGTAATACTCCAGATGGACGCTGTACTTCTCTGCAAAGCCGCGATGCCACACCCCTATCCCGTTCATCAGCAGCAGATGGGGCTCCGTGCGCAGGCAGTATTCCGTATCGTCGTCCTTGATGAAAAATGGGAACGGCAGTCCAAACTTGTCTGCCACGTCCGCCGGCTGGCAATAGTAGTACCAGCCGCTGTACCGCGCCTCCTGCCCGGTCCCGTTGGCCAGCAGCGCCTCTCTCCGGGACAGCTCCGCGCCGTGGTCCAGCGATACAGCGCGGCCGTTCTTCATGACCAGTCCGGCCTCAAACTGCACCGCCGGCGTTTCCTCCATGAGCATCTGTCCCCCGATGCACAGCGGCCGTTCCGTCCTCCTGGCATACCGCAGCAGCTGTATGGTCTTGACCAGCGTCTCCGTCTCAAAGGTGATGTCGTCGTCCATGAACAGGACATGACTGTATGTATCCCCTCTCCGGCGTACCTCGATCAGCCCTCTGGTAAAGCCTCCGCTGCCTCCGCAGTTTTTGTTGGGGAACAGATGTACATGCGGCTCCTCCGCCAGTTCGAGCGTCTGTCCGTTGTCGACCACGAACGCGTCCAGCGCGTCCCGGATCGGGCTGCTCCCGTCCTCCCACACCGTTTTGCGCATCTGCTCCAGGCTGCGCTTTACATACGCTTCCCGTTTATATGTGCAGATGACGGCCGCCGCCTTCACCTCGTTCACCGGCGCAAGGCCGGTCTCATACCAGCCCCGCCGGAACAGGACCGGGCCGTCTTCAGCCAGGAGCCGCAAACACAGCATCCCCTCTGCCGGAAGTCCTTCCAGGGAGACCGGCGGCAGGCCGGTCCGCCCGCCGGAAAAGCGCTCCTCCGCCAGGGTCCGCTCGCCGTCCGCCGTACAAAGGAGGATGCCGGCCCGGCCCCGCCCTGACATTTCGATATGCAGAGACACTTCCGTCACATGGGTATAGGTCCGGTATTTCTCGTAAAAGAAGCCGTTGAAATAGCTGTCGAACGTCACGCGGCTCCCCGCCGCTATGACCAGCTGACCGTCCTCCCGGCTCACCGGGCCGTCCGCGTGATAATAGAGTGGGATCAGCTCGGTCCTGTCCTGACCAGGAAGCGCGATCCGCGATAATATGGTCCCCATCTGCATCTCCAATGCGGAGGTCTCTGCTCACATCTGCCGGCTCCTCCGTATACCCTCCAGATAACTGTCTGCTATCATGCCGGCCACCGTCCGTATATCAAACCCGGCCTCAGCTACGGTCTCGGCGCCTTTGGAGGACCGCCCCGGGCCTTTTGCGATGTTCTCCGCCCAGACCCCGGCGTCCAGGGGCAGCGTCGTGCATCCGGCGGCACACGCCTCCCGCGGCACGTGCTCCGAGCAGATCACCGGCAGCCCCGCTGCCCGGGCCTCGATGACCGCGATGCCGAACCCCTCGAACAGACTGGGGAACACAAACACATCCATCGACCAGTAAAGCTGTTCAATATGCTCCGAGACCCCGTAAAACAACACGCTGTCCGCTATGCCGAGCTCCCGCGCCTTTCGTTCCAGCATGGGCCTGTCCTCGCCCTCGCCCGCCAGCAGCAGCACGCTCTCCGGCCTGCGCTCCAGCAATTCCGCCAGCACATCCAGCAGAAAGCTCTGGTTCTTCTGGAAGCACAGCCGCCCCACGTGGCCGATGACGAACTTTTCATCCAGGCCCAGCTCCTGCCGCGCGGTCCTCCGCACCCCCGGGCCGGACCGGAACCGCGCCACGTCTATCCCGTTGGGGATGAACCGGAAGCCGCGGCTGGCCAGCTCCCGGGCAGAGTACAAGAAAGCCGCCGCGTCCCCGGAACAGGCCCATAGGGCTGTGGCGTCCCTCGTATAGCGGTCCCGCGCCCATCTGTGTACTGCCAGCTTTGCCGGCCGGGTCAGGCTCCTGCGCAGG
This sequence comes from uncultured Oscillospiraceae bacterium, assembly GCA_947628315.1. Classification (GTDB taxonomy): domain Bacteria; phylum Bacillota; class Clostridia; order Oscillospirales; family Oscillospiraceae; genus Enterenecus. The sequence continues at coordinate 4,329 of CANQZJ010000023.1, read as the reverse complement.
GCCGTGTTGTGACTGTGGGCGATGCGCACCGGCACCCCCTCCTCCCTGGCGATACGCAGATAGGCCAGGGACAGGCCCTGAAAGGCGTTCAGGTGCAGCACACCGTACCGACGCTCCCGGAGGAGCGTGCGGAACCGCCGGTGATTTTCCAACACATCCCGCATACTGCCGGACAGCTCATAAAACCGGACGCCCCGGGCTGTGAGCTTTTCCGTGAACACGCTGCCTTCCAGCTGCGCGGCCACGATGTCCACTTCCAGCGCCTCCCGGTCCAGCCGTGTCAGCACGTTGCAGAGAAACGACTCGATGCCCCCGGAGGCCCAGCTCTCACAGAAACAGCACACCCGCACAGGCGGTCCTTCCTCACAGCGCATAGGCGTCGCACACCATTTTGGCCGTTCCGGCCATCTTCACCCGGCCCTGCTCCAGCCAGATCACCTTGTCGCACATCTCCCGGATCTGATCCATGTTGTGGCTCACAAAAAGCACCGTCGTGCCTCCGCCCATCAGCTCCATCATCCGCGCCCGGCTCTTCTCCTGAAACGCCGCGTCGCCCACCGAGAGGATTTCGTCCACGATCAGGATCTCCGGCTGCACCATCGCCGCCACCGAGAACGCCAGCCGCGCCAGCATCCCCGACGAGTAATTTCGGATGGGGACCTCGATGAACTGGCCCAGCTCAGAAAAGGCCAGTATCTCCTCGTACTGCGCTTTCAGGTATTCCTCGCTGTAGCCCAGGATGGCCCCGTTGAGGAAGATGTTCTCCCGGCCCGTCAGGTCCATGTCGAACCCGCTGCCCAGCTCCAGCATGGGCACGATGTTCCCCTCGGTCCGCACCGTCCCCTCCGTGGGCTTCAGGATACCGGAGATCACCTTCAGCATGGTGCTCTTGCCCGCGCCGTTGCGCCCGATGAGCCCCAGGGTCTCCCCCTGCTTCACAGTGAACGACACGTGGTCCAGCGCCGTGAACTCGTTGTACTCCAGCTTCCCACGCACCGCCGTGGTCACGAATTCCTTCAGCGACATGATCCGATCGTTGTTCATCCGGAACCGCATGGTCACATCGTTTACTTCTATCACTGTCTTGCCCATAGCACCGCCCTCACAGATACAACACGAACCGGTCCTGGGTCTTCCGGAACACCAGCGCACCGATGAGCAATGTAATGAGCGCCATCATCATGCACTGGGCGTATATAACCGGCTCCGGGGATATTCCATCGATAAAGCAGGTCCGGGCGAAAGTGATGAAGTAGTACAACGGGTTCACATCCAGCACCCAAGCCACGCTTTTCGGCAGGATAGACACGGGATAGAAGATGGGCGTAAGATACATCCAGATCATGCTCAGCACGCCCCAGAGGAATTGGATGTCCCGGAAAAACACCATCAGCGCCGAGAGCAGCAGACCGATCCCCAGGGAGAACACCGCCAGGCATACCAGCGCGAACGGCACCAGAAAGTAGGCCTTCGTGGGCATAAGGCCAGAAACCAGCGTCACCAGCAGCAGGGGGATCAGGGATATCACCAGGTTCACCAGGGACGACAGCACCCGGGTCAGGGGGTAGATGTACTTGGGCACATACACCTTCGTGATGAGCCCCGCGTTGCCGATGATGGACCCCAGGGCCAGGCTCGTGGACTCGGAGAAGAAGTTGAAGAACACGATGCCGATGATAAGATATGCCGGATAATAGGGCACGTCGAAGCGGAACAGGCTGGAGAACACCACGTACTGCACCGCCATGGTCAGCAGGGGGTTGAGAAAGCTCCAAAACACCCCCAGCACCGAACGCTTGTACTTCGTCTTGAAATCCCGGTCCACCAGCTGCCGGATGAGGAACCGGTACTTCCGCACCGCTATCAGGGCGTTGACCACATAGCTGTGTTTGCCTTTCTTATACCGGTGCCAGATGAGAACAGCCGCCAGGGCCAGCACAGCGCCGAAGCCTGCAGCGAACTCCCAGTAGTGCAGGCCCGTCCAGATGTAGTCCTCGCCGGCAGCGGAGAAGCAAAGCTCTCCCTCCGTGGGCGTGCCGTTCAGCATCAAGGCGAACGGCGTCGCATCCTCCTCCGGCTCCGGCGCCGTGAGGCACATCATGGGCGAGACCGCGCTGCCCGGCTGGGAGTCGGCGTATAGGCGCAGCAACAGCGGCGCATCGTACACCGTCTCGATGGGTTCCTCCGCAGTCATGGTTGTGAGCCCGCCCTCGGCGATCTCCGTTGCAGCAAAACTCTGGCTCATCACTACGGAGCCGTCTATCTGGTTTATGAGCTCCATGGTCACTGTGCCGCTGTTGGACCGGTAATAGGTGCCCCATTGGACGGACACGCTTTGCAGCCGCTGGATCTTTGCGGAGAACGTCTGCTCCACGACAGTCCCCTGGACCAGCTCTACCGTTCCGGTCTCCGCCGCCGGCTGCTCCAAATCGCCCCGGGATGCCCGGAAATGCAGCTGATAGCCCATGAGGAAGTACACCAGCACCACAAGACACACATATCCCACGATCGCCGTGACGATCGTTTTTTTCAGGTTTATCTCTGTCGACTGCTGCTTCTCCATGGGTCTCCTGTCCTGGCAAAAAAGAATCGAGGCTTCACGCCTCCCAGCCGTGCCCGGCCTGTTCCCGGTCCAGCCGCTCCAGCACAAGCCGCTCCGTCATCTGGACCATCAGCCCGGCGCGCGTGGTCTCGTACAGCTTTTGCAGCGCCTTGGCCGTGGTCGCACTGTCATCCAGGCCAACCGCTCTGCTCACGGACCTGATCTGATTCCGGACCGTCGTGATGTGTATGGACGTACCTGTCTTGCCTGCAAAAATCAGCCCACTCTCAGTGCCATTGCTCCGGGCATAGTCCAAAAGCTCCTCCCGCAGGCTGTCCGGCAAGTGGATAATGCGCTCTGTCACTGTGATCTCGCCGCTCTGGACTTCCTCCACCGTCAGGGCCAAGAGCTCCTGTATTTGGATGCCAGTGCCAACGATCATCCGCATGGCCAGATACGCAGGCTCCTTGCCCATCCGCTTCGCCGTCTTCAGAAGCTCAAGGTACTGTTCCCGGGTAAGCTCTTCCTGCGGCTGTGGCTCCTGCTGGGGAACAATGGGGCTCTCGGTCCTTTCCCGAACGGGGCGCCTTACTGGCTGCTGTTGGACTTGAAATACCTCTTGCATGTCAAACCTCCCAGCCTGTTGTGATATTCTCCTGCTCCATCTGCCGTTCCATGGCCTGCTCCACCAGCACGGCGAAGCTGGCCTCCACCGCCGCCCGCGTGTTCCGATACAGTCGCCGCAGGCATGCGGGGTTTCCCTTCCCGCTGGGCACACCTGCCTTTTCGCTCAGCTTTACGATCGACTGCACCAGATTGGACCGGCACATGGACTTGCTCCGGTTCGACAGAAAGATCGGCCCGGCACCGATGCCCTGCCGCTCCGCGTAGGCTAAAAGCTCCTTGCACAAACATCGGGGAAGATGCACCATGCTACGTGTGCCGCTGGAATCGACCGTCATACCTCCGGCCTTCGCTGCCTCCACTGTCACCTCGTCCAACTCCTGCACCGGCAGATCGCAGGAGGCAAACAGCTTCACCAGCAGATACTCCCGCTCCTGGCCCAGGGCTTTTGCTGTCCGAAGCAGTTGCAGATACTCATTTCTGGTCAGTTCCGGCTTGGGGTTGGCCTCCTGCTTGGGAAGGTCCGAAAGCTGATATTCCCGGTGCCCGATATAGTCCAGAAACCCATTCGCCACGATGGCAAAGCTGTTGATGGTGTTGGGAGCATAGCCCTTTTCCCGCAGCAGCTCTATCCACCGGGCCAGGGTGCTCCGGCGGATGCGCTTGTCCTCCGGCAGGTCCTGATAGAGCTGGGTCAGAATGACGCCGTACTGCTGGGGAGCAGATATACGGCCTTTGGCCCGCAGCTTTGCCATATATCCCTCGATATCCTCACGGGTCATCACGACGCCGGGATCGCCGGATACAGGCCATGCAACGGACCACTTCTTCGGGTCGACGCCCTTGGGGACAGTTTTCCGCGCCGGGGCAGACTTTTCGCGCCGCTTGGGGGAAGCAGGGACGCTCTCCGCGTCCGTCTGCCGGTCCATGATCTGTTCCACCACATCGGCGGCTTCTGCTTCTGCCTCGGCCTTGCTGAGCCGGTACAATTTCTGCAGCGCGCTGGGTCGGCACTTGGTCCTGTCCAGTCCCGCCGACTGAGAAAGATAATCCAGACATCTGGACACCTGCGACGATCTGAGGGGCCGTCCGTTGCGCGTGACAAATACCGGTCCAGTCTCGACGCCGTTCCACGAGGCGTATGCCGTGAGCTCATCCCGCAG
>CANQZJ010000022.1 GCA_947628315.1 uncultured Oscillospiraceae bacterium | reverse complement strand
ATCTGGCCTTTGGCGACAAAACGGAGTTTAAGAAGATTGAGTTCCTGACGCAATTTGCGAACTTTGGGATTGTAAAGTTAGTTGAATTGATTGGAGATTCGACCGTAGAAACAATGGACAACATCAAAAACTTCCTGGTGCAAACCGTGGAGGGCAGAAACCTGGACATTGATGCCTTGCCGGATGATCTTCTTTTGGAGGATGAAATATAAGCGTGCCCAAACGGTTTAGATTGACTTAAGAAGAACAGTGTGATATACTTAAGTATGCGCTTAAGTATATCACACTTTTTTAGGGGGTACAGTATGAATTTCTCATATCACTTCCCCGCAGTACGGGGGATCCAGGCTGGTCGTGAGTACTTCATCTCCATGGTGCCGTTGAAGCTCTTGCCACGGCTCTTCCCTTCTGATACTGAGTTTATTCTTCCAGAGTACCGGGCGCAAAGGCGAATTAACGAGGCCAGAATCCCTGAAATTAAGCGATATATCATTGACAATCGGGATTCCTACGTGTTTTCGGCGCTGGCAGCTTCGATTGACGGCGAGTTCAAATTCACTCCTTTTATGGACACTGATGTGGGAATATTTGAGGTGGACATGGAGGCCGTTTTCCTGATTAATGATGGTCAGCATAGAAAGGCTGCCATTGAAGCTGCTATGGAGGAAGATTCTTCGCTCGGCAAGGAGACTATTTCTATCGTGTTCTACAGCGACAATGGCCTTGCCCGTAGCCAGCAGATGTTTACTGATTTAAATAAGCATGCGGTGAAGACTTCCAACTCCTTGGCTACGCTCTATGACGCTCGTGATCAGATTGCTGTGGCCACCAAGAATATCATCGACGCCATTCCGTTTTTCAAGAGATACACAGATAAAGAGCGAGATATCCTCGGCAAGAACTCGTCTAATTTGTTTACGATCAATATGATCTATAAGGCAAATCAAAAGATTTTGCATGGAGATTCCTGTTCTAACGAAGACGTGGAATTTTTGCTGACATTCTGGCAGCTGGTGTCTGATAACATTGTGGAATGGCAAGAAGTATTGAACAAAACTCTCCCTAAGAAAGCCCTGCGTGAAAACTACATCATAGCCCTGGCTGTGACAATCAACGCATTTGGGCGGTTGGGACGGTGCTTCTACGATGATCGTTCCCTCAAGATGAGAGACTACTTGATTCGCCTTCGTGAAATTGATTGGCTGCGCTCAAACGAAGAATGGGTAGGACGGACAATCCGCGAAAACGGCAAGGTGCTGAATAGTGAGGATTCTATTGCGCTGACCTGCGCCTCAATCAAGCGACAGATTGGGCTACCCCTTAGCAAAGAAGAACAGCAGAGAGAAAAGCAACTGATAGAGAGGCGATAAACATGGGATACACAGGCGAATTTGAGGTCTTTGAAAACATTATACAAGAAATGTCGCTCGTATATCAGCACGACCAGCGCCCGTGGATGATTGGCTTTAGCGGAGGTAAGGACTCGACTCTCCTCTGCTGTCTTGTGGTGGAAATGCTTCAACGGCTCTCCCCAGACAAGAGAAACAAGACCGTCTACATCGTAACATCCGACACGATGGTAGAAAACCCGATTGTTCGGGAATATATGCACAAAATGTCCGATCTAATCGGCAAAAACGGCAAGGAGTTACGAATCCAATCCGATATAATCTATCCAAAGGTGGAAGATACCTTTTGGTGCAAGGTAATCGGGCTAGGGTACCCCACGCCGGAACCTCCAGGGTTTCGGTGGTGTACGGATCGGCTGAAAATTCAACCGATGAATGCCTATACCTATGAGACCATCAGGAACAATGGCGAGGTAATACTACTACTAGGTGTCCGCAAGGCGGAAAGCACCTACAGGGCTAACAATATCCGTGCACGTGAAATTGAGGGAAAACTTTTGGTCCCTCACAATGACATCAAAAATGCCTACATCTACAATCCGTTGACCGAGATTCCAAATGAGAAGGTCTGGAAATTCTTGCTGAAGGGTGATGGCCTGTCTCCCTGGGGATCTGATAACAAGTACCTTTACTCACTTTATCAGGGGGAAAACTTGGGTGAAGAGCAGAGTGTAATCGGAGAGATTGATAAAGAGAAAATACCAGTGACGGGCAATTCTCGCTTTGGGTGCTGGATTTGCACGATGGTGAAAGAAGACAAATCCCTCCAGGCCTTTATTGACCGAGGCGAAACTTGGTTGGTACCACTTCGCAATTTTAGAAACTGGCTGATGAATCTTCGCTCTGACCCAAATGCGCGAGAGTATAAGCGGCGAAACGGTAGCGTGTACCGGAAACCAGATGGAACGATTGGACAGGGACCGTTCACAATGGAAACACGTAAGGAGATGTTAAGACGGCTCCTGCAGCTGGAGGAAGAAACGGGTTTCTCCTTGATTACGATGGATGAGCTGAAACAGATCGACCTACTTTGGGATAATGAGGGCGATTTATCCCGGCGGTCTTTAGTAGAGATATATTCCTCAGTTAAGGGAAAACAACTCCCATGGGATGACTATAAACTTCCTGTGTTCTCGGACGATATTATTGCCGAGATCCGGCGGCTTTGTAAAGAAAATGACGTAGAATTTGAGTTGATTGCAAAGCTGATTATTGAGATTGAGGCAAACAAGAATTATACTAACGCTTCTATGATTCCTAGAGCTTTTGACCGTGTGATCAACCAGGGCTGGCTTCACTTCGAGAACATCGAGAAGGGACTGCGAAATGAAAATTAACAACATAGAATTATACAACTTCGGTTCCTATGAGGGAGAAGCACGCTTTAATACCTGTGTAACAAATAAGCGGAGTATTATCCTGGTTGGCGGGAAAAACGGTGCAGGAAAAACTACGCTTTTTACCGCAATGCGAGTTTGCCTCTACGGATACATCAGCATGGGGTACAAGAGCCCGAATTCGTATTATAAGCGGGCTATCACAAAACTTATCAACAACAATGCAAAAATGACCCGTCCCACGGATGCATATGTCCAGATGGAGATCCAACTCAGCAATGGCAGGGGAGTGGACATCTATCGCTTACACCGTTCTTGGGTGCTGTCTGACTCTCTGACCGAATTTTATAGCGTAGAGAAAAATGATAAAACGCTCGCCGAGGATGAAGTTGCGGACTTTGAAAAGTATATCTTGTCCCTAATCACCCCAGAGCTTTTTAATCTGTATTTCTTCGATGGTGAGAAAATAGCAGACTTTTTTTTGAACGAAGGAAGTAACGAGCGGATCAAAGAGGCGTTTCTTACTCTTTGCGGCTATGATACGTTTGATATTATGCGGCGGAATTTCAAACGGGTAAAGGGCAGCGAGCAAAAAACATCGGCTGTTTTGGACGAGTATTTGGCGGCTAAAGATGCCGCCGATGCAGCTCGACATTCTCTCCAGGATCTGACGAACCGGCTGAATGCATGTATCGATGATATCGGAACCTGTGAGGCCGATATTGCCATTTTAGAAAAGGATTATACGCAGAAAGGCGGCATCACTGAAGATGAATGGAACAAGAAGCTGGCGATTCTCAAGGAAGAAGAAAAGAAACGGGACAACTGGAACGTCCTGCTCCGAAAATGGGCAAACGATCTAATCCCTTTTTTAATGATTCGAGACCAGGTGCATAGGCTAAAACGCCAAATTGAACGTGAGAATAATAATCTGAAATACCGAAATTTTTGCGAGGTTCTGGACACTCTGGATGTCACCAAGCTGATTGAAACAGATATTACGGGCATTAAGCAACAGGCGTTCATTCTGTTTGGAAATGAGGCAGAGCAGATTCTCGACCTGTCTTTTGAACAGAGTGCCTCACTGCTCGCTCAAGTAAACCAAATCCTAGACTTCGATGTGGAGAAAGTTGCAAAGTGTAAGCGGGCAATCAAACGCTCGATTGCCGTGTCTGGACGGACTAGGAAAGAGCTGGAGGTTAGCAATGTGGCTACGGTGCAAGAGTATATGCGCCGGAGAGCGGAACTTTTTGAAAAGAAAAGCCAGCTTCTGACTGATCGAGTGGCTTTAGAGCAGAAGGTAACGGCTCAGGCCGAAGTTGTAAAGCAGTGTGATGCTCAGCTGACGCAGACACAAGCAAGGCTGATGGCGGATTTGAAAAAGGCGTCTATCAGCGACATCTCCGCCAGGGCGATTGTGATGCTGGACAAGCTCCAAGATGTCCTTTACCAAAGGCAAATCGAAAAAGTAGAGGACTTCTTTAGAACAGAGATTCGCAAACTGATGCGAAAGACACACTTCATTGACGATATCCATATCGATGACAATTTCAATATTCACATTTATAGGACAGAGGCGTTTGACCCAGCAAAACTAGCGAAGTCTATAATGGCAGCTCCTATAGATCAAGTGTTTGAAGTGATTGGAGAGGCCAGTATGCGAGAGTTACAACACCTTGCCCAAACAGATAAGATTTCGGGGATTATTGCATACTGCAAGGCACGGCCGACGAGCCCAATAATGCTGCCGGTTGAGATTGATAAAACTTCCCTTTCCAACGGCGAAAAACAGATTTTCATTATGGCGCTTTACCATTCCCTCGTTCAGCTCTGCAATTACGAGATTCCCTTTGTGATTGATACGCCTTTTGCCCGGATTGACACAGAGCATCGCAGAAACATCTCACTTCACTTTTTCTGTGGACTCAAGGGGCAGGTGTTCATTCTTTCCACCAACGAGGAAATAGACTCGGATCACGTTGCCATTATGAAAGACCACATTGCAACCACTTATATGCTTGAGAACAGCGGCAGCCAAAAGACAAAGGTGCTGACAGATTCCTATTTTGAGGTATAGATATGGTATTCAAGATTAGGACGTCTAAGAAAACGATGAATCTTTTTGAAGAGATTGCGGCCAGTATAAACTACCCGCCGTTTATCCTGTCTAAGCTTTCTATTTCTATGTCTGTTAAGAGCGGAGAACCATTAACCGCGACTGATTTCAATACAGACAGCTTTGGGTTAGAGCTCAACCGGCAGACAATCACGGGCGAATGGGATGACCTTTACAAAGGGCTCATTGAGATGTTTGAGGGGCAGCACATCAGCGATGATGACTACTTCCAGAAGTATCTCAAGGCACATCTAGATCGCGGGGCGAAGCTGATTTACAGTGAGTTTAAGTACAATGGGGATTTTTTGCTTGCACTCCTGGACTCTAAGACTGGGTTGTAGGCAAGTTGTTGTGTTATAATGTGGGTATTATGCAGTTGCATATGTTCTTTGTAACTTAAAGAGAAGCAATAGCGCAAAAGGAAGTGACAAAATGATAGCAAGTGAAATACCGAAAACGCTAATTCAATTTGTGGATAAAGAGAATCCCTATCATTGTATCCTCATCGACGGGTCCTGGGGGATTGGAAAATCCTATCAAATCAACAAAGCGTTGAAGAAAATTCACCCCTCCGCTATGGTATCTTTATTTGGTGCAAATTCAATTGACGAAGTGTTGCTACAACTTGCAATTCAAATTTGTGACGGCGCAAAGGCAAGTGAAAATCACAAGGTGAAAAATAAAAATGTTCCTATAAATGCACTTTTCAAACTACCGACTATTATAGGAGAGGTAGACCTTGGACCAATTTCTGCTTTTGGACAGCTTTTCAGCCATACAGTTACCCCAAAAACAGTGATAGACAGAGTTTTCTCAACATATAACGGAGAGAGTCCCTTTTTGATTGTTTTTGACGATCTTGAAAGAATCAATGATAACAATATTTGTCTTGACGATCTGCTGGGAACGGTAGAAACGCTTTTGCTAAAAAGGAAAAATATAAAAGTACTGTTTATTGCGAACCTAGAGCAGTTGCCTCCAAATTCAAAAACGATTTGGGATAAATACTCCGAAAAGCTGATTAACAGAACATATTATGTCGATGAATTATCCGAAAGCATTGAATTTTTCCCTAATCAAGCCGATAATAATATGGCGCTCTCTTTTATGCGCCAGCACGGAAGCAATAATCTTCGCACTTTGCAGAAAGCAAATAATTTCTATGCCGATATACTGTATCGTTTGAAAACGGATGCGGGTCAGCTATGTCAGGATGAGGGTTTTCTAAAAAGCCTGCGGCTTGCATGTTATGCTGTAGTTTTTGAACTCACGGAGAAGATTTATGAGTTGAAATATCAGCAATGGGAAAACGAGAAGAAGGATGAAGATAGCTACCATAATATAGCATATAAAGCATTTAACCGGGATGAACATAGCCGCATATGCTATAACTACTTGTCTTTCGATTCATTGGCATCTAAATTTGTATCTTCGCTAATTGAATATCTAAAAAAAGGCTATTTTGTTACGGCGGATTTTGTTTCAGTGTATTATGAGTACATTTCCCATGATAAGCCGACATATTATAAATCTGATGAAGAGGTATTGAAATATATCGAAAAGCTCCGAATTAATTTGTTAGGCCGTCAATATAAGGGAATTCCGTATCTTGTAAGAAAGGCAGACAGTGCTTTTATCTGGTGTGAAGTTATGCAGGTAGATGCAGATGATATTGAAAAATTACTCTGTGATGAGTTGCCAAACGAATATAAAAAACTCCTTGAAGAAAAAGGAAAACCCGATTTCTTAGTTAGTTCAGTTTTATTAGATGATGTTCAATCTGACCGAACAAAAACACTCATCAGAAATTTTGCACAGCAAGAAATTATAATCTATGAAAATTTCCTTGTTAGCCAAGTGCAGAGTGCGTTGACTCAAAATGATTACAGTAAGGTTCTGCATTTGATGGATGATATTTCCTCAGTACTGCGCAATAAGCAGAACCGGCATGAAATAGAAAAGGCCGAAGCGTTTGCACACCTTCTATGCAGCGAACAGTTATTACCGATTGGTAGCATTTCTGAAATCCAGTACTATTGTTGTAAAGATGCATACAAATTGGCAATGACATATTTCCATGAGACATACCAGCAATTTATTCAGGAGCAAGAGGAAAAACATAAGGCCAGCAAAATGTTTTGTGATCGGATGAAGAACATACAGCAGAACTATAATACACCGGAAAGCGAATAATTCTTGCGGATATGCTAGTTGTGGTTTGATCAGGTGCTTCAATCCGCCTATCTTCATCTCCTTTGAGGCAAGAAAAAACGCGATTGTCAAATCGCGTTTTTTCATAAACGGTTAGATTGTAAGTTCAGGAACGTAGGATCGATGCTGTATGCCATGTTATTCCGCCTTCTTCAGTTGGCGTGCGGTTATCTCTTGCACCAGTTCAGTGACAGAAACGCTGCCTTCCAAAAGGCGAAGGCAATCTTGCTGCGTTTGTTCAGTCACGTTAAAACCTTCCATCTTAGTGGAGGCAAGAGCAGAATCCAGCATAAGTTCCAGGGAAAAGGTGTTGTCCATTATGATCACCCCATAGAATTAGCATACTGCAATTCCTGAAGATTTACAAGTCTGAAAAGGTGATGCAGCGTCATATATCGTATCAGAGAAAAGACGATCCGTGACAGAGAAAGATTGCACATTCATCGAATCTGGGGTATAATGTCATATAATTGACATTCAGTAAAAAATCGGAGGTACCTGTCATGCGTAAAAACTTTGGAGCCAAGCCTATCTGTTATCCTCAGCCGGTGTTCATTCTGGCCGCCTACGACGAAAACGGCGTTCCCAACGCCATGAACGCGGCCTGGGGCGGCATCAGCGACGACAAGGAGATCTCCTTCTGCATCAGCGCCGGCCACAAGACCACCCGCGACATCCTGGCCCGCAAGGCGTTCACCGTCAGCATGGCGGACGCCGCCCATGTGGTGGAGTGCGACTATGTGGGCGTGGTGTCGGGCAACGATGTGCCGGACAAGCTGGCCCGGTGCGGCTTCCATACCACCAAGAGTGAGCTCGTGGACGCGCCACTCATCGACGAGCTGGCTATGGCGCTGGAGTGTAGGCTCACCAGCTACGACCCGCAGACCTGCCGTCTGGTGGGGGAGATCGTCAACGTGTGCGCCGACGAGAGCGTGCTGACCGGCGGCAAGATCGACCCAGCTAAGCTGCGGCCTATCACCTTTGACCCGGTGAACAACGATTACTTGGTGTTGGGCGAGAAGGTGGGTAATGCGTTTGGTGATGGGCTGAAGTTGAGGTAAGCAATGGAGAACGCGGCGATGGAGCGTTGCCCATGGTGTCTGCTCAATGAGCTGGAAACGCGCTATCACGACGAAGAGTGGGGCGTGCCCGTCCACGATGACCGAAAGCAGTTTGAGTTCCTCATGCTGGAGGTCATGCAGTGCGGCCTCAGCTGGGACACGGTGCTGAAAAAGCGGGAGATCTTCCGCGCCTGCTTTGACAACTTCGACTTCGACAAGGTGGCCACCTACGGGGAAGAGGATGTGGAGCGCATCCTGGCTGTTCCCGGCGTGATCCGCTCCCGCAGGAAGATCGAGGCGGTCATCCACAACGCCCGGTGCGTCCAGCAGATCCGAGCGGAGTTCGGCTCCTTTTCCGACTATCTGTGGAGCTGGACCGGGGGCAAGACGCTCCTCTACCGGGGGCACGATCAGGGCCTGATTCCGGCAGTTACCCCTCTGTCTGACCGCATCTCCAAAGACCTGAAGCGGCGAGGGTTAAAGTTCATCGGCAGCGTCACCGTCTATGCTCATCTGCAGGCTGCGGGCCTGGTCAACGACCACTTCAAGAGCTGTTTCCGGTATCGCCAGTTGGTGGATTGTTGCGATACAGAGATTGTGGATGAGGGGTTTCAATAGATGCTTGACTGTCAGAAGTGTGCTATGGCAGGATAAAAAGTAGTAACAACTTGAATTATGGATCAGCGCTGAAGGATTCTCGATTGACAGTTGCCTCATCCCCGTGGAAATGTAGACTCTCTGTGCGTGATTCTTGACACAACCAGCCTGCAGTACCAAAGCTAAGGGTTGCTGGCAAGGAATTTAATCATGGAAACAAATATTTCAGCTTTACTCACGAACTTTGCTACTCTGTTCGCTTTGGAGTACGGCTTTAAATGCATATTTTCGAATATTTGGATAAGCAGATTTATCAACTTGCCTAGCGGCAGTGACAAGGCCACGCAATCGCTGACGACTTCTTAAATCAGTGGGATTATCATGGAGAAATTTAAACTCAACAATAATCTTTTTCCGAAGCGAGTTTTTTACGACGGCCTTTCCATTACTGTCAATTACGACTCCGGTTATTAATTTAGGATATTTTTTGGAATAACCCTTTACTTTCTTCCTAGATACTTGATAGTTATACTTTTGAATAAGAAGCAATACCGATTTTCTAAAATCTGATGAAATTTTATGTTCACTTGAAAATGTTACATCATCGACATAAATTGTCATAATCACGCCGTTATTATCCGATAATACTTGCAATTCATCGAACATTTTGTGATTAACAAGATATGAAAGAATTTGACTGGTTGGAGCTCCAGAAATTAAATGGTTGTAACACCTTACACCTTTGCTCTCTAGAAAATCGTATATACCCGATAGATTTTGTTGATCCACTTTTTTTAGGTCTATGGTCGTTAGGTTTGTTAATATCTCAGCAATATCAGGAGCACATAATAAATCTTCCAAGAAAAACCGATAAACTGCTTCTCTGCTGATAGATGGAAAGAAGGCCGTCAAATCAATTTTATATAAATTGCGAAGTTTTTTCCCCAAATGGGAACAAGCATTATCAGAATACGACCTTCCTTTAATACCAGAAAAAACATTATCAGGAACTTCAATCTTACCTAATAATGTTTTTATACGTTTTTGTATTGCTTTTAATTCTGCTTGTGGGGCTTCAATCAGTCGTGGCTTTCCCTTTCTATCTACATAAGGGCTAATCATTGAAACAACATAATCCTGCCTAAAAAAATTTAAATTCTCAATATGTAAAATATATTTTAGTATCTTCTTTGATTGAATTCCATACAGTGGGCAAGCAGAATATTTCAAAAGGCATTACACCTCAATTCTTAAATTGTGCTGGTGTTAGCTGTTGACTACTTTACCGATTATCCAACGGACAAAATCGGGAAGTAGTTCAGGGCAGCAAAGGGATACAGCCAGTACGGTTGCTACAACCATAAGAACTATGATTATAGCAACAGGAGTATGAGAACGTGTCTCATTCACAGAAACCTTGTTATCATCACCATGAATATTAATAATATTGATAGTGACAACACTTGGCTTGTCCGTTTTCCTCATGGGATTCACCTCCTTGTTATTATTGGCCCCCAAAAACGAGGGGACTTCCCGTCCGCCAATAACAAGGAGACATTGCAGCCTTATATCCCTATTTTACACCAGCACAAATCCGACTTCCCAAACAGTTGTCCTGCTCTGCCCAACACTAATTTGTCCAACAGCCACACAAAAACATACCTACATGGTAACCTGTGTGTGCATGGCATAGTGTTGCTGTGACAGGGACTGATGGCACTGCTGCCGGAAAAAGATGCATCAATACTAACTAACGTATGATGCCGCTCACGTTATCGCAAGCCAAACGAAGTCTGATCTGGACTGCTCGTACTGACAAGTATATTATATACCATAATCAGAATAAAGTAAATCTTTTTCTGCAATTATGCATAGTATATTTTATGAAAGAGTATATGTTCAGCGCCAAAGAAAGCCATAGATATTAAAATAGTTAGTTACTTCTTCATGGTAAACTATTTCGCAGTTTAACTTTCCAAAGAAAGATGTTCTTAAAGGATGTTCAAATCTTTTAAGAACACTCAACCGATTAAATGGGGGTGCACGAACATCAGTTCCGATTCCCGAAATAAGTGCGACAAACCCGCTTTGCGCCCTATGCGCATTATCTCCGCATATTAGGCCGCCGCAGTCGCCCCCATCCACCAATGCGGAAGTAATGCGGCGGCAACACGTCCCCAATGCGCACACGACCCGCGCCCATGATCCTCTGCGTATTATCTCAGCATTATCGCCGCATTAGAAACAATCTTCGCGCGACAAAATGTCGCGCGAAGATTGTTGTGTCTTAAAAACAGCAAAATGCCGTTTTTAAGAAAAAACATTACCGACCACCATCTGCATAGAGTGCAGATGATGTTATCCCGTCGGCTGAAGCGTAAAGAAACGTGGAATCACCGAAACCGATAACCCGCCACATCTCTCCCGCTTGCGTGCGTATTCAAGCAGTTCCCTCGCGTTACTTGCCGGGTGCCAAACATAGGCGATCAGATAGTCACTGTGGTCGATCATATATCGGTTGGCCCGGACGATGGCCAGCCTGCGAGGCACTTGCTCCAGCGGCGGATAGAAGGAGCCGTCAAAATAGTTCGGGAGTTCTATGGGCCGTTCTCCAGGATGGTATGGCAGCAGCCGGGTGAGCAGTATGCCGGGATGCCGCTATGAATATCTCGGCGTGACCCCCAAGGAGTTTTTTGACGTGGAGACAGCCAACCCCACGAAAGCAACCGATCTATTGAACGCGGTCAAGGGTTTGAGCAATGAGCAGTTAGACAACCTGAGAACGCCCTTTGAAAATCTCAGCGAGGTGTCAGTCCACGTGAATGGCGAATAACAGCCCCGGCCAGAACGATTTCGTTCTGGCCGGGGGGCTAAGAAAATTGGGTCAGGGAGGGCCCGTCCAAGTTTGGCCGGGCCCTCCCTCCTGCAAGACACGGGCTGCTGGGAAGCGCCTTGTGTACTCAATTTGCCGCAGCTCCAGATTTCGTGTGCCTGGTACAATCCGCCTTTTCCCAACAGATTATTTACCGAGGGTTCTAAGACCTCGGTTATTTTTTAGCCTCGCGACAGCTAAAAAAAGTGCGGTATTTCAAGGCCTTGAGGGCAAAAAGGGCATATACCATTGGGGGGCATAAAAAGCCCAAAAATGGTATATTGCGTTTTTTCAAAAATCAGAACTTTTTGAGCGGATTTGTTCTTGTGGACACCCGGCGTTCCGAACGTCCATAACCCACTTCGACGGCTACGCCGGGAAGCGCGGCGTATAGAAACCGGGCAAGCCGCCAGAATAATATGTAGTATTCTGTCGAAAAGAAATCCAGGTATTTTGCGCATCTGCTCTTGACAGTTTGACTGGGATATGTTACCATTTCATCATTGATTGCTTGTGCGTACTTCGCTGAAATCGCGGAGCCGGGTCCAATGGACCTGGGACCGGGGGGCACCCGCATTGCATACGTTGTTAAGGTTGTACGTTATGCCGGAACGGCCGCTATAAGAGATTGCGGCGTTTACTGGCAGGAGCTTGTAGGGGGCAGTATACCCTTTTGAGGGTAGATTGCCCGTTGTTGAATGCTTATCACAGCCCATCGGGCTGAAAAGTGAAGAATGCCTGCGCTCATTGAGAGTGCGAAAAGTTTGTTGACGTTGATGTTTTGACGACTTTTCGCACTCTCTTTTTGCGTTTTTGAAGGTGTTTCCGCTCATCGGGAGCAGCCAGCGGTCTTGCCAGCCGCCGGCCAGTGAAACGGATGCCATACAAGAAGTCGATCAGCTTATGACCCTCCCCGCTTTGAGGTTTGCGGGGACGCAGGGTGGACAACCTCGGAGGCCGTCGGCAAGCGGCCTCACCTCTCACCGCTCCGGCGCTGCGCCGGTCCGGCAGCGTGAAAGTTCGCATACCCCGATCCCAGCCGGAGGGATCGAAGGACACACGCAGCGTTTTGCCGCAGCCGAGTTCAGCGGCCTTGTGTCCGCGGCGTCGCCGGAACCTCCCGTGAGGTCCCGGCGCAGGGTGTTGTCACCCCTATGCCGCATTCGTGTTCAACGGTTTACAAAAAATAGAGACAGACGCCGGAACAGAGTTCCTCTCCCCAGTGATTTCAAGGGTTCTGTCACTTTGGAAGCGCCTGCTTTTTCGGAAATTGACCGGAAACGAAGAACGATGCCAACGGGTGAACTGCGCCCATCTGAACATTATTCTAAAATACAAGGAGATTTTGATCAATGTCTTTATTAAGGGCAAGGGCGATAATGGTAAATAATAGGATAACCGGCTCTGTTCCGGCGCATACTGACCCCGGAGGCGATGCAATGGAACCACAGACGGTCACGATCGGCGAGGTCACCTACGAGCTGCGGCGGGTCTTTCAGGGCACACGGCCTCTCGCCGAGCTGATGGCGGAGCGGCTTGCCCAGAATATCCCAGCGGCCCGGAGCGTTGACGGGGAGGACGCCCATGCGGTATAATCATATCAGTGGGCCGGTTCACCGGAGGAGGCGAGCATGAAAACCGGCAGATTCACACTGGGCTTCGCCTACCTGCGGCTCTCCAACGAGGAGGCCCAGGGCGGGGAATCGTCCAGTATCACCAATCAGCGCATGATCGTGCAGAACTACTGCAAGCAGAACGGCATCACCCTCGTCCGGGAATTCGTGGACGACGGCTGGTCCGGCGGAAACTTCGACCGCCCCGGCTTCAAGGAGATGCTGCGCCAGCTGGAGCAGGGCAAGGCCAACCTGGTCATCACCAAGGACCTGTCCCGCCTGGGCCGCGATATGCGGGAGGCCAGCTACTACGCCGAGCAGTTCTTCCCGGAGCACGGCATCCAGTATATCGCCATCGCGGACAACTTCGACACGGAGCACGATAACGTCCTGGCGCCCTTCCTGTTCGCCATGAACGAGGTCTATCTCCGGGACGGCTCCCGCAAGGTGAAAGAGGTGCTGCGGAACAAACGGGAAAACGGCCAGTACTGCGCCTGCCCGCCCTACGGCTACCGCAAGGATCAGGAGAACAGGAACCGTCTGGCCCCGGACGAGATGACCGCCCCCGTGGTGGAGCGCATTTTTGAGCGGGCGGCGGCGGGGGATTCTTCCCGGAAGATCGCCCTGGACCTGAACGCCGACGGCATCATCCCCCCGCTGAAATACCGGGTGCTGTACCGGGACGAGTTCAGCGAGGAGGGGGCGGCCCGGGCGTCCGACATGTGGAACTACACCACCGTGAAGCGTATCCTGAAAAACCAGGTCTATCTGGGCCACACCCTGCTGGGCAGGAGCCGGAAGGTGAGCGTCAAGTCTAAAAAGAAGATGGCCGTCCCGCGGGACCAATGGGCGGTGACCAACGACACCCACCCGCCGCTGGTGGACAAAGCGCTGTTCCAGCGGGCCCAGGAGAACCTGGGCCGGGGCACCCGCAACTATCAGGCATATGACCACGTGCGGAAGAGCATCTTCGGCGGCATCGCGGTGTGCAGCAGGTGCGGGTACTCCCTTTGCTCCTGCGGCACGGTCTACAAGGGCGAGCGGGAGAAGTACTGGTATCTCTCCTGCACCCACCAGCGCCAGGACATCCCGGACC
Source organism: uncultured Oscillospiraceae bacterium (assembly GCA_947628315.1). Lineage (GTDB taxonomy): Bacteria > Bacillota > Clostridia > Oscillospirales > Oscillospiraceae > Enterenecus. The sequence goes on along the minus strand of CANQZJ010000022.1, from coordinate 18,819 downwards.
CCTGCGAGGGGGTGCGCATCCGCTATACCGACCTGGTGGAGCTGGTGCGGCGGGATCTGAACGACCTGCTGGCCCTCAGCGACCAGGAGGTGGAGCAGCTGGTGCAGGAGGCCGTCCAGCGGGTGGGCAGTACGGTGAACCTGGAGCTGCGGAAGCAGAAGAAGGAGTGGGCGGAGGCCCGGGTGGCCACCATCGACAAGATGGTCACCAAGCTCTACGCCGACAATGCGGAGGGAAAGGTTGACGATGACCGGCTGAATCGTCTGGTGGGCGACCTGGAGCGGGAGTCCGCCGGACTGAAGGCCACGCTGGAGGAGCTGAGCGCCCCCAGCCCGGAGCAGGAGGCGGCGGACAGATACGCCCGTTTCTTCGAGCTGGCCCGGCAGTACACCCATCTGGAGACTCTGGACCGTGACACGCTGGTCACCTTTGTGGACCGCATCGAGGTCGGCCCCAAGGTGTACGCCGACGGCAGCCACAAGATCCCCGCCCGCAGCCATCAGCCCTACCGCCAGAGCGTGCGAATCTTCTACAAATTCATCGGCACGCTGGAACCGGACGGCCAGGAGCCGGACGATCAGGAGTCGGATGTCCAGGAGATTCAGCCCCAGGCAGGGTAGGGGTCGGCGTCCCACTCCTTCTTGAAGGGGTTGGTGTCCCACTCCAACAAAATCAGGTATGTCTCCATTTTAAAAGGCCCTTTTGTTGTGATTCTGCACAGAATTGTCCCGAAAAAGTCGGCGATATGCCGAAGTAAATGGGAAATAAAGGAGAAAAAGGGCCGTTCAAGTTGGGGTAGGTACACCAAGGGAGGTGGGCGTCACCCTGAAGGAAGGCTACAACGGCGATCTGACCAGCCGCCAGGCCGGCTCCGTGGGCGGCCAGATGGTCAAAAAGATGATCGAGTCCTATGAGAACGGCCTGAAGTAAGGGTTCCCCGAACTTTTGAGCTGATTCCCGTTTCCGCCTGACAGCGGACATGAACAGGGACGGAGACCACCGCGCATGCGGCAGCCTCCGCCCCTGTTCTCTTTTGTTCAGTTTTTGCCCACCCGGAGCCGCCTGGCCAGCTCGCCGTCGGGGGTGACGTACATGGTCTGATAAGTGTTGTAGATGACGTACCCCGGCTTGGCGCCGGCAGGCTTCTTGACGGCCTTGACGGGAGTGTAGTCCACCGGCACCTGGCTGGACTCGCTGGCCTGGGAGAACCACGCCGCCAGCATGGCCGCCTCGGTGAGGGACTGCCCGTCCGGCTCCGCCCCGCCGGTTTTCAAAATGACGTGGGAGCCGTGGAGCTTCTGCACGTGGAGCCAGATGTCCCGCTTGTCCGAATCCTTGAGGGTGAGGCGGTCGTTCTGGCTGTTGTTTTTGCCCACTAAGATGGTGAGCCCCGCCGTGGAGCGGAACTCCATGGGCTTGGAACGCACGGCCTTCTGCTTGCCCTTGGCGGACAGTTTTTGCCGGTGCTGCTTCAGATAGCCGTTGTCCATCAGCTCCTGGCGGATCTCCTGGAGGTCGCGGTCGCCCTCGGCCATGCGGATGGTTTGCAGCACGCTGTCCAGGTAGTCCAGCTCCGCCCGGTTCTTCTCCAGCTGGATGGTGAGCATCTCCTCCGCCTTCTGGGCCTTCTTGTAGTCTCGGTAATAGCGGGCGGCGTTCTGCTGGGGGGTCAGCAAGGGGTCCAGGGGGATGTCCACCTCTTTTGCATCGGGGTCGTAGTAATTCTGGGCCCGGAGGACGGTCTGGCCCTTGCGCATCTGATAGAAATTGGTGGTGATGATGTCGCCGTACTCCCGGAGCTTGTCCCGATCCCCGGCCTTTTGCAGATCCGCCTCCTGATTGGCGATCTTTTTCGCCGTGCGGTTCCGGGCCTGGGTGACGGAGCGGATGAAGTCCTGCCCCCGCTGCTTGACCCGCTCCCGGGCCTCCTTCTGTTCATAGAAGTCGTCCAGCAGGGCGGAAAAGGTGGGATAGCGCTTCAATTCCACCTCGGGCCCGTACTGCACCACGGCCTGGAAGGTGTAGTCGAAGGGTTTTCCGTCCCGCAGCAGCACGGTGGGGGTGAAGTCCTTCTTTGCGATGCGCTCCACCAGCTCGTTGAGCCGCTTCGCCAGCCCCTCGCGGGTGCCGCCGCCCTGGAATTCCAGCTCCCGGGCGATGAGAGGGGAGATGCCGCTGAAGGTGTCCAGCAGCCACTTATCCTGGCCGGCCTCCGGCGCCTGGGACAGCACCATGGCCGTCAGCCCGTCCGGGTCGACGGCGGTGGGATCCAGCTTGCCGGTGGGCTCCGGGGGCTGATAGTACAGACCCGGCATCACCGGCCGCTTGGCGGACAGGTCGCCGTCCGCCCGGCGCATACAGTCGGTGATGCGCCCCGCGCCGTCCAGCATGATGAGGTTGGACTTGCGGCCGATGCACTCCAAAATCAGATGCCGCTCCACCCGATCCCCCAGCTCGTCCAGGGTCTCGAAGCGGAGGTCCAGCAGCCGCTCCATGGAGGGCTGGGCGATGTCCAGCAGCCGCGCCCCGGAGAAGTGTTTCCTGAGCAGCATACAGAACATGGGGGGCGTCTCCGGGTTCTCCCGGGGGATGGCGGTCAGCTGCGCCCGGGGATGGGCGGGGCTGGCGGTGAGCAGCAGACGCACGTTCTCCTTCCCCGCACGCATATGGAGGACGGCCTCCTCCTTGGCGGGCTGGTACAGCTTATCCACCTTGCCGCCGGAGAGGGCGTTTCTCAGCTCCTCCGCCAGAGCGGTCATGAAAATGGCGTCAAAGGGCATGGGCGTCCCCCTCCATCATGGCCTCGAACAGCTCATTGAGGCGCTCCGTCCGCCCCTGGAGGTACAGCCAGCCGAACAGGCACTCCAGCGCCGTGGCCGCCCGGTACTCCCCGGCGGTGGCTCCCTTGGGGATGGCGGCGGTGTGGGTGTTGCGGCCGTGGCGGTAGGCGGCCTGCTCCTCCTCGGTGAGCAGCGGCAGGATGGCGTGGGCCATCCGGGCCTGGGCCGGGGCGGCCACATAGGCCACAGTGGCCTTGTGCAGCCGGTCGTTGGTGGCCTTGCCGTGGAGGCACAGCCACGAGCGCACCATCAGCTCGAACACCCCGTCTCCCAGATGGGCCAGACCCAGGGCGCTGATATGCTCCACGGTCTCCGCCGGGGCGGACAGGTGAAAGTAGTCCATATATCGTACTCCCTTGATTCAAGTGGGGTGATTATACCGCATTTGGATGGGAAAAACAAGAGGGGAGCGGCGTGCCGCTCCCCTCTGGGCGCCGATTCAGTTTTGCGCGGCGTACCGCTCCTCCATGCCCCGGATCGTCTCCTCCACGCCACGGATAGCCTCCGCCAGCCGGGCGGCCTCATCGGGCTCGCCCACCGGCGGGTCGGACGGCTCCAGGATCACGCGCCAATGTCCCTCGATCAGCACATATCTGTCCGCCCCGCTGATGATATAGTCGAAATCGGGATAGCCGCCCCCCGTCAATTCAAAGCGGTATACCTCCCCGCCCTCCGTGTCGCCGGGCGTGTCTCCGCCCTCCAATTCGGCGGGGTCGTATGTCAGCCCGTTGACCCATTCCTGCAGCGGCTTGAGATCGCCGCCGCTGACGCTCCACTCCGTCGCCTGACCGCCTGCAAAATGCGTGATCTTGACCTCGGTCACATCGTCCTCGATCCAGGCGACCAGAGGGCGTCCGGGGCCGACGACGCCGGGGAACGGCCTGCCGGTGATCAGCACAGCTCCCGCCGCAATGACGGCGGCCAGCGCGACAACGATCACCCAGAACGCCGGCTTTTTGTAGTTCAGCACGTTTTTGATGCGGCTCTTGGGGTCGCCGTCCCCGAAGGCCAGGGGGCCCACCGGCAGCTTTTTCCCGGCGGACAGCCGCAGCAGGGAGGCGGCGTAGTCCGCCCGCGCGTCCCGGTCTGCCCGCCGCAGCACCGCCTCGTCGCAGGAGGTCTCCATGTCTTTGCCCGCCAGGTGGAAGGCCAGCCACGCCAGCGGGTTGAACCAGTGGAGGCACAGCGCGATCCAGGCCAGCGCCCGGGTGGCGTGATCCAGCCGGCGGATGTGGGTGCGCTCGTGGAGCAGCACGTACTCCCGCTCCCCCTCCGGCAGGGCGGAGGGCAGATAGATCCTGGGCCGGAACAGCCCCAGCACAAAGGGGGTGTCGATGTGATCCGCCAGCCAGACGCCGCTCTCCCCCACCAGCGGGATCGCCCCCACCAGCCGCCGCCGGAGCCGCGCCAGAGAGATCACGCTGTACGCCAGCAGGGCCCCGCCGCCCGCGGCCCAGAGGACGGCGGGCACGGTGCGCCAGTCGGAGGCGTCCCCCGTCTGGGGGATGACGGGGAGGGGCCCGTCGGGGGGCAGCTCGGCGGGCACGTAGCCCTGGTAGGGATGTGTGGCGAAAAAGTCGTTGAGGCCGTCGTCCACCGCCGGGATGCCGGTGGAGACCTCAAAAATTTCCGCTGTGGTGTCGCCGATCCCCGGCACCTCCACGATCCGGGCGGAGGGCACCAGGCTCAGGGCGCTCTCCGGCGTGAAGGGGCACAGCAGCCGCACCAGCACCACCGCCCACAGGGCGTAGGAGAACACCCTGGGCGCGCCCCGCAGGAGCAGCCGCGCCGCCAGCACCAGCAGGATGACCACCGCCCCCGTCAGGCTCATGCCCAGCACGGTCTGGAACAATTCGTTCACCATGGGCTCACCCCCGATGTTCGTCGATGAGCCGCTGGAGCTGGGCGACGTCCTCCTCCGACAGCGCCCCCCGCCGGGTGAAGGCGGCCAGGAATTTTGGCAGGGAGCCGCCGAAGGCCTCGTCCACGAACTCCCGGCTCTGGCGGGCGGCGAAGTCCTCCCGGCTCACCAGGGAGGTCACCGTGCCGCCCTCGTTCCGGAACAGGCCCCGCTGGCACAGCCGCCGCAGGACGGTGAAGGTGGTGGACTTCTTCCAGTTCAGCTTTTCCTGGCACAGCCTCACCAGCTCGGCGGAGGACAGGGGCTCGTTGTCCCAGATGATGGCGGCGAAGCTGGCCTCTACCGGGCCAAGTTTGGATTGGATCATGGCGGTCTCCTCCTTGAAAAACGGTTTACAGATTGTAGACTATCTGTAGTCTACAGCAAGTAAACCAACTTGTCAAGAGGAAAACGCAAAAAAATTCCGGCCCCGTTTCCGAAGCCGGAACTTTGATCATATCCGCGGCATGGGTCTGCCGGTCACTCGCCGTAATACTCCGGCGGGTGCATACTGGGGAACCGGGCCTGGAGCCACGGGTCGGGGAAGGCCTCATCCAGCCAGAGGGACACCGCGCCTTTGGCGGGGATCCCCTCCTGGCGGCAGTCCATCCGGTGGAGGGCCGCCGTGGTGAGGATGGTGGATACCGCCAGGAACAGGGCCAGGGCGGCGGTGAGCCGGCGGGCCTGCCCCTTGGGGGTGAGGTCGATGAGCAGGCAGAGAAAGGGGTGGATGAACTTCATCCACACCACCGCCGCCAGCCCCCAGAACAGGCAGAAGATCAGGTTCACGTGGCTGTTGATGCTGAGGGGCAGGTGGCCGTAGTACCAGAACACCACCCCGAAGGCCCACTGCTGGATGAGGGAGCACAGGTACTCAAACCCGCCGCCCACCAGGGCCCCGGCGGCGAACAGAGTCCAGCCGCTCCGCTCCAGCAGGGGGTGGAGGATCACGGTGAACAGCACCGCCCCCACGCCCCACACCAGGCTGAAGGGGCCCATCACCAGGCTGCTGCGGCTGGTGAGCTGGCCCCGGGTGACGAGCCAGAACACCACCTCGATCCCGTCCCCCAGCAGGGCGGCCAGGGCGAACAGCCAGAACAGCCGGTAGGGGGTGAGGGGGGCGGCGGCCGCCGCCCGGGCCCGCTCCAGAAGAGAGTCCTCCGTTTTGACCATGGTATCACGCTCCTGTGTCTATTGTAGCATGAATGGTCGAAAAAGGAAATAAAGATTTGTTAAAAATTTGGAGGGTCACTCGCTCCGCAGGGCCTCTACGGGGTCTTTGCGGGCGGCGGATCGGGCGGGGATCAGCCCCGCCACCACGGTGAGCACCATGCTGATGCACACCAGCACCACCGCGCCCGCGGGGGGCAGCACGGCGTTCAGATCGGTCAGGTCGGTGAGATCGTGGATGACGGCGTTGATGGGGAAGGTGAGCAGTACGCTGACCAGGATGCCCAGCAGGCCGGCGGCCAGCCCCACGATGAAGGTCTCGGCGTTGAACACCCGGGACACGTCCCGCTTGGAGGCGCCCACGGCCCGGAGTATGCCGATCTCCTTGGTGCGCTCCAGCACGGAGATGTTGGTGATGATACCGATCATGATGGACGACACGATCAGCGAGATGGACACGAAGGCGATGAGCAGATAGCTGATGCCGCTGATGATGTCGGTGATGGAGCTCATCAGCAGGGCCACATAGTCGGTGTAGGTGATCTGGTCGTCCTCGTTCTCCACGCTGGCGTTGTACTCGGCGATGAGGTCGGCGATCTGATCCTTCTCGGCGAAGGTGGTGGCGTAGATGCTGATGGTGGAGGGGGACTCGGATCTGACATAGGCCAGCCGATCCAGGTTTTCCTCATAGGTGGAGTCGGAGACGGTGGCGGGCATGTAGTTGTCGTACAGATAGACCAGCTGCCAGTCCTCAAAGGGGCCCTGGGCCGTCCCGCCCGTCTCGCCGGAGAGGCCGGGGATATCTCCCTGCAGTCCGCCGGGGAGGCCGGAGAGGCCGGGAACGCCGGAGACGCCGGGGATGTCAGAGCCGCCGGGGAGAGGAGAGGAGGCGCCGGGGGTCTGGGCCTGGCTGAACAGCTGGGCCACCCTGGCCTGGGCAGCCGGTGGGAGGGTGGCATAGGCCTGCTGCATGGACATGCCGCTCCCCTGGAACCAGGCCATCCACTGGGCCGCGCCCCAGCTCTGCCAGCCCGCCGGCAGCTGATTGGACGGCGTGGGCTCCTGGCTCGGGGTCTCCGTGGGCGGGATCGATTCCGTGGGCTCCTGGGACGCGCCGGGCTCCGGGGATTCCGAGGGCTGCGGCGAGGTTTCAGGGTTCGAAGAGGCGGGGGGGAAGGGGAACAGCTCGGCGAGCCTGGCCTGGGCCTCCGGCGGGAGGACGGCAAAGGCCTCTTCCATGGACATACCGCTCTGCTGGAACCAGGCCATCCATTCGGCCATGCCCCAGGCCTCCCAGCCCTCGGGCAGCTGGATCGCCGGCGCGCTGGGTTCAACAGACTCGCCGGGTTCGGCGGACTCCTCCGGGGGCAGGGACTCGCTGGGAGCCGCAGATTCCTCCGGCGGCAGGGATTCACTGGGCGCGGCGGACTCCTCCGGGGCCGGAGAGGCGCTGGGCTCGGGAGCGGACTCGGAGGGTTCAGGTGCGGACTCGGTGGGCGCGGGGGCGGGCTCCGGGTCGGAGGACGCGCCGGGCTGAGCGGTCTCCGCCGGCAGGGGCGCCGCCAGGGTGCGGATCGCCAGCTCCGCGGTGGCGGGGGCGCTCAGGGTGACGATCCGCCCCGCCTCGGTTCGGGCGGCGGACAGGGCGGTGGCGGCGGCGCCGGTGTCTTCGGCACCATCGTCCCCGGCGTCACTGTTCTCGCCGGCCCCCTCCAGGGCCCCGTCCAGCAGCTCGGCCAGCTGATCGGTGGACAGGGCGGACAGCTGCTGGGACACCATTTGGGCGTACTGCCGGGTCACGGCGGACTCGATGGCCTCCCGAACCCGGTCGAACAGCTCCTCGTCGCTCATGTCGGCGATGTAGGAGCGGATGGTCTCCTCGTCCACCCCCATCTCAGAGGCGTACTGCTCCAGGATCATCTCCTCGATGGACTCCCGGGTCATGTCGGCCATCTGCCCGTCCACGATGCCGTCCACGTATTCTTTGGAGGGCTGGCTCATCACGTCGATATAGGCCTCCGCCTTCTCCAGAGTGGACAGGCCGGACAGGTGCTCCGCGATGGCTTTCGCCTTCTCCTGATCGGTGGGCTCCACGTCGTCCTCGGTGGGGAAGGGCAGGGCGGTGAACACGTCGGTGTCGGGGTCGTCCAGCTGCTTTTGCACGATCTCCATACCGCCGGTGGCGTCGATGGCCCAGGCGGTGAGGGCGGAGGTATAGCCGATGGAGCCGGAGGCGCGGCCATTGGTGTCGGGCAGGGCACGGGCCACCCCGGACACCTTCAGGCGGAGGCCCACGTCGTCGCTGTTGTAGAGGTAGTCCATGCCCGCGTCAGTGGCGGACATATCGGTGTAGGCGCCGGTGGCGGCGTCGTACTGCCAGTACTCCGCCGGGAGGATCAGCTTGAAGGAGATGTTCGCCAGCTCCTCATAGGTCCAGCTGCGCTTGTCGGTCTCCACCTCTTTGCCGTTCATCATGTCGGTCATGACCTGCTCCATCTCGTCGGAGGGCATGAGGCCCAGGGCGTAGAGCATCAGGTCGGAGATCTCGTTGCGGGGGCTGATGAAGAGAACCACCTCGTCGTAGTTCTCCGGCCAGCGGCCGTAGAGCATTTCATACTGGTCTTTGGTCTGCTGGGAGATCAGCTCCCCGCCGTCCCCGGCCAGCAGCTCGCTCCACACGTCCATGGAGGAGTACATGGAGCCCATGGAGGAGGAGAAGTAGGAGGAGTAGTCCCCGCCGAACATGGAGCCCATGGCGGACTCCATGAGGGACATCACGTCGCACTTGAGGATGACCCCGTCCTCGTCGGTGGTATAGAAGTCGAAGTCAAAGTCGTAGTCGTAGTCCACATGGGCCATGTCCTTGATGCCGCCGCCCCCGGCCTCCAGCCAGGCCCGGAAGGCCTCCAGGTTGTTGGTCTGGGTCTGGGCGTTGACCATGGAGTTCATCATGTCGAACATGACGGTGGAGGAGTACACCCGGTCGGGGTCACGCTCCCCGGACCAGGCGTCCTCCCGGGCCTCCATGAACCCCGCCAGCAGGGAGGACATATCGGTGGTCTCCGCCTGGATGGTGATGGGGTAGGAGGACAGGGTGTCCTCCTGCACCTTGTTGATATAGTTGTTGATGCCGGTGGACAGCGCCAAAATCAGCGCGATGCCGATGATGCCGATGGATCCGGCGAAGGCGGTGAGCACCGTACGGCCCATCTTGGTGCGCAGGTTGGTCAGCGACAGGGACAGAGCCGTCAGGAAGGACATGGAGGGCTTTTTGCCCGCCTTGGCCTCCTTGCCGGTGAGGACGGGGGCCTCCTCGGAGCGGTAGGGGTCGGAGTCGTCGATGACCAGGCCGTCCTTCAGCCGGACGATGCGGGTGGAGTACTCCTCCGCCAGCTCCGGGTTGTGGGTGACCATGATCACCAGCCGGTCTTTGGCCACCTCTTTCAGCAGCTTCATCACCTGCACGGAGGTCTCGCTGTCCAGTGCGCCGGTGGGCTCGTCGGCCAGGAGGATGTCCGGGTCGTTGATGAGGGCCCGGGCGATGGCCACCCGCTGCATCTGGCCGCCGGACATCTGGGAGGGCAGCTTGTCAAGCTGGTCGCCCAGCCCCACCTGCTCCAGGGCGGCGATGGCGCGGCGGCGGCGCTCCGAGCGGGACACCCCGGCCAGGGTCAGCGCCAGCTCCACGTTGGCCAGAACCGTCTGGTGGGAGATCAGGTTGTAGCTCTGGAACACGAAGCCGATGGAGTGGTTGCGGTAGGCGTCCCAGTCGCTGTCCTTATACTCTTTGGTGGAGCGGCCGTTGATGATGAGGTCGCCGTCGGTGTACCGATCCAGCCCGCCGATGATGTTCAGGGTGGTGGTCTTGCCGCAACCGGAGGGGCCCAGGATGGACACGAACTCGCACTCCCGGAACTCCAGGTCGACCCCCCGCAGGGCGTCGATGGTGTTGTCCCCCAGTTGATATTGCTTGGTAATGCCGCACAGCTTCAGCATAGCTTACTCTCCTTTGGTCTGCTCGTAGAGGTAGTCCAGCACCTCTTCCGCCGCCAGGACGCCCTTTTTCAAAACTTCCTTCTGCTCCCGGGGGAGCTGATGCAGCAGCTCCATATAGCGGTCGATGCCCTTTCGAAAGCGCCCCACCGCGCCCTTGCCTTTTTCGGTGAGGGACAGATTGACCACCCGCCGGTCCGCCTCGCTGCGGACGCGGGTGAGAAAGCCCGCCTCCTCCAGCTTTTTGCACAGGGCGGAGGTGTTGGCCTGCCCCATGCCGGTGACGTCGCTCACCGCGCCCACCGGGGCGTCCTGCCTGTACAGATGGAGCAGCACGCACATCTGCAGGGGGGTAAGCCCCTCCTTCTGCGCCAGGGGGGACAGCAGGCGGTCGGACTTGGCTTTCAGCATCTGGACGATGCCGGGGATCTTCAGTTGAACAGGGCAGTCCATATTGGATCATCTCCGCGGTAAAATAGATTTGCTTCACATATATTAGCCCCGCCTATCCCCGCTGTCAAGGGGGGAAAGGGGGCTTTTTACAATTCGTTTACACAGCATGGGATCGTTCAGCCGTCCGGTGAAGAACGGCAAAACGCCCCTCCCGCGCGGGAGGGGCGAGGGGAGAGCGCTATCGCTTGTGGGACAGGGCGAAGCCCAGCACGGTGCCGCACACGCCGCCGATGATGTGGGTGAGCTGGGAGATGTCGTCGTTGACAAAAATGGCGTCCCACAGCTCGCCGCCCAGGTAGAAGACGGCCACCAAAATCAGCGTGATGGGGATGACCCCGTGGTGGACGCCGCCGAAGGAGGCCAGCAGGATCATCATGAACACGATGCCGGAGGCCCCCAGCAGGGCGGTGCCGGGGAAGAAGATGAAGTGCACCAGCCCGGACACCAGGGCGGTGAACAGAATGGCCCACAGCACGTTCCAGCTGCCGAACCGATCCTCCAGATTGGGGCCCAGCACCAAAATCAGCACGATATTGCCGATAAAGTGGGCATAGCCGCTGTGCCCCAGCACGTGGCCGAAGAAGCGGATGTAGGCCAGGGGGTCGGCCAGGGAACAGCGGTAGACGGAGAAGAAGGCGCGGGTCGTCCAGCCGTCGGTGATGTTCCCCGCAATGAGCGCCGCCAGACACAGAATGGCAAAGGTCAGCGTCACCGGGGCGTTGTAGGACAGCTTGATGGTGGGCCGGTTCATCGTAAAATCACCTCGTCGGTCATGTCATCTGCCGGTATTATATACCCGTTTCCTCCAAAAAGAAAGGGGCACTTTTCCATTGCCCGCAAAAGGTGTGAATGGCGGTTGCAATTCCCGGAAAATTGGGGTAAGATAAGGCGAAAGATTCCATCAACAGGGGGGTCATCCCATGAAAGACGGATTTGTAAAGGTGGCCGCCGGCACGCCGGAGATCAAAGTGGCCGACTGCGCCTATAACGCCCAGAGCTGCGTCAAACTCATCCGGGAGGCGGCGGCCCAGGGGGTCAAGGTGCTGGCCCTGCCGGAGCTGTGCCTGACGGGCTACACCTGCGGCGACCTGTTTTTGCAGGACGCCCTGCTGAATGGGGCGGAGCAGGCCCTGAAGGCCGTTCTGGAGGGCGCCAGGGATGTGGATATGCTCATCGCCCTGGGCCTGCCGGTTCGGGCAGGCGGCGAGCTCTACAACTGCGCCGCCGTCCTCCACAAGGGGGAGCTGCTGGGGCTGGTGCCCAAGACGTATCTGCCCAATTACGGCGAGTTCTATGAGCAGCGGTGGTTCTCCTCCGGGGCGGGGGTGAGCGCCTATGTGGAACTGGCGGGCCGGCCCACGGTGATGGACAGCCGGAGCCTGTTCGACTGCGCCTCCCTCCCGGGGCTGACGGTGGGGGTGGAGGTCTGCGAGGATCTGTGGGCCCCCGAGCCCCCCTCCGCCGCGCTGGCCCGGGCGGGGGCCACCCTGATTTTGAACCTTTCCGCCTCCGACGAGGTGGTGGGCAAGGCCGACTACCGCCGGCAGCTGGTGTCCGGCCAGTCCGCCCGGCTGCTGTGCGGCTATGTCTATGCGGACGCCGGGGAGGGGGAGTCCACCACCGACATGGTGTTCGCGGGGCACGACCTCATCGCGGAGAACGGAACCATTCTGGCGGAAAAACGGTTTGAGACCGGCCTCACCGTGACCGAGATCGACGTGGATCGTCTGGCCTTTGAGCGGCGGCGCAACACCACCTTCACCGGCGGGACGGGAGACGGATATTGCCGCAGCGAGTTTTCCCTGGAGGTAGGGGAGACCGCCCTCACCCGGCCCATCGCCCCCAACCCCTTCGTCCCCGCCGACCACGGCGACCGGGCGGAGCGGTGCAAAGAGATTTTGGACATCGCCTCCGCCGGCCTGCGGAAGCGGGTGAAGCACATCAACGCCAAAAAGCTGGTGCTGGGGCTGTCCGGCGGGCTGGACTCCACCCTGGCCATCCTCATCGCCGCCCGGGCCATGGACGCCCTGGGCCGGGATCGCAAGGACATCGTGGCCGTCACCATGCCCTGCTTCGGCACCACCGCCCGCACCAGATCCAACGCCGAGATCCTGGCGGAGGAGCTGGGCGCCGCGCTGAAGGTGGTGGACATCGGCGAGGCGGTGAAAGTCCACTTCAGGGACATCGGGCTGCCCGAGGACGACCGCTCCGTCACCTTTGAGAACGGCCAGGCCCGGGAGCGCACTCAGGTGCTCATGGACGTCGCCAACCGCGTGGACGGCCTGGTGGTGGGCACCGGCGACCTCAGTGAGCTGGCCCTGGGCTGGGCCACCTACAACGGCGACCACATGAGTATGTACGGCGTCAACGCCTCCATCCCCAAGACGCTGGTGCGCCATCTGGTGGCATACGTGGCCGACGAGAACGACCGGTCAAATCCCCGTCTGGCCGCCGTTCTCCGGGACATCCTGGACACCCCCGTCTCCCCGGAGCTGCTGCCCCCGGAGAACGGCGAGATCGCCCAGAAGACCGAGGATCTGGTGGGCCCCTATGAGCTCCACGACTTCTTCCTGTACTACGCCGTCCGCTGGGGCTTCCCGCCCAAAAAGGTGTTCCGGCTGGCGGAGTACGCCCTGGGGGATCAGTATGACCGGGAGACCATTTTGAAGTGGCTCAAGACCTTCTGCCGCCGGTTCTTCTCCCAGCAGTTCAAGCGCTCCTGCCTGCCCGACGGCCCCAAGGTGGGCACCGTCACCCTGTCGCCCAGAGGCGACTGGCGGATGCCCTCCGACGCGGTGTCGGCGCTGTGGCTCAGGGAACTGGAGGACATCCAATGAACAAACTCCTTGACCTGTACCTGACCTTTGCCAGGATCGGCGTGTGCACCTTTGGCGGCGGCTACGCCATGCTGCCCATCCTCCAGCGGGAGCTGGTGGAGAACAAAAAGTGGGCCACCGAGGGACAGCTGGCCGACTACTACGCCGTGGGCCAGTGCACCCCCGGCATCATCGCCGTGAACACCGCCACCTTCGTTGGCCAGAGCCAGGGCGGGATCGCCGGTGGCATCCTTGCCACCCTGGGCGTGGTGTCCCCGTCCATCGTCATCATCCTCATCATCGCCGCGTTCCTCAGCAACTTCATGGACATCCCCTGGGTCATCCACGCCTTTAACGGCGTCCGGGCCGGGGTGGTGGCGCTGATTTTGACCAGCGTCATCAAGCTCATCAAAAACGCCGTCATCGACTGGCCCACCCGGATCATCTATATCGCCGCGCTGGCCCTGGCGGCCTGGGGGACGCTGTTCACCCCGCCCGCCGCCCTGGACTGGATGACCTCCCCGGTGTTCATCGTGATCTGCGCCGGCGTGGCGGGCTTTACCGTCCGCATGGTGAAGGGGGGGCGCTCCAAATGATTGTGATCTGGCTGCACCTGTTCTTCGAGTTCTGCAAGGTCGGCCTGTTCTCCGTGGGCGGAGGGCTCGCCACCATCCCCTTCCTCACGGATCTGGGGGAGCGCACCGGCTGGTTCACCTCCGGCCAGCTGGCGGACATGATCGCCATTTCCGAGTCCACCCCCGGCCCCATGGGGGTGAATATGGCCACCTACGTGGGCTATACCTCCGGCGGCGTGGTGGGCGGCGTCGTGGCCACCCTGGGGCTGATCTTCCCCTCCATTGTCATCATCCTCATTATCGCCGGTTTTTTGCAGCGGTTCCGCCAGTCCAAAGCGGTGGACGGCGTGTTCTACGGCCTGCGGGCGGCGTCGGTGGCGCTGATCACCGCGTCCCTCCTCCAGGTGGCGAAGATCGCCCTCATGTTCCACGAGAGCGCCCATGAGATCGCGCCGGGACAGTTCGTGCCGGTCTACGAGCTGTTCTACTGGCCCGCCATCCTCCTGGCGGCGGCCGTCTTCGTGCTGATGAAATTCACCCCAGCCAAAAAGCTGCACCCCATCTGCTTCATCGGCATGGCGGCCATCGTGGGCATCATCTTTCAGATGTAAAAGATCACCCCCCGCCCGTTGGGCGGGGGGATGATCGGTACTGTGACATCGGCCGGCGTCATCTTTCAGGTGTAAAAGAATCCCCTGACCACCTGGTCAGGGGATTCTCGCGCTTATTGGACATACGCCCCGCCGGAGACGATGAAGCCCGCGCTGGCGGAGGCCCCCGGCTCCAGCTTTCCGTTGTAGTCCACGGAGGTCACCTTCAGGGTGGAGCCGTTGACCGTGAACGTCCCGTTCCAGCCGTTCACCAGGGTGACGGCCCCGTCAAAGTCCAGCTCCACCTCCCAGCCGTCGAGGGATCCGTCGGATCTGTTGGTCACCGTCAGTTCGTACTGGCGGACGGTCTTGCCGTTGTCCTCCTAGCTGTTGCCGGACTGGGTGACGGTCACCGTCAGCCCGCCGCCGCGGGGGAGCTTGCAGAACCGCATGAGCATGGCGGCGGCCTCGGCCCGGGTGGCATTGCCCTGTGGGTTCAGCCGGTTGTCGGCGGTGCCGGTGATGACGCCCTTCTCCACCGCCCAGGCCATGGCCGCCCGGAAGTTCGTCCAGTCGTGGATGGAGGCGGCGTCGGGGAAGCGGCCCAGCACAGAGGGGTCGGACGCGGGATAGTCCGCGAAACGGTACAGCAGCGCCGCGAACTGTTCCCGGGTGACGTCGCCGCCGGGGTTGGTGCCGTCGGTGACGCCCTGAGCCACGCCCCAGTCCATGGCCTTTTGGTACCAGGGAGAGCCGCCGTCCACATCCGCCCCGGCCAGGCGGCCCAGGATGGTCATTACCTGGGCCCGGGTGACGTTGCCGCCGGGGGAGAAGGCGGTGCCGGAGGTGCCCTTCATCAGGTCATGCTCCGCCACATATTCCACACAGGGGGCGAACCAGTCGGTGGCCTTCACGTCCCTGAACCCGGCCACGCCGGGATCCTCCGGCGCGGCGGAGCCGGCCTTGCTCCTCAGCATATCGTACAGCCACCTGCCGGAGTCGCTCAGATCGTCGACGGTGAAGCCGCCGGTCTTGCCGCAGGAGGACTTCAACATGGAGGAGCTCTCCGCCTTGTTGGACAGGTTCCAGTTTACATAACTAACGCCGTATTGATCCATCACGCTGACCCACTTGTCGGCCTGCCCGATGTTGAGCGCGCCGCTGCCGCTGGCGTCGCAGATGCCGTACTCCGTCACGAAGACAGGCAGGCCGGCCTTGATGGCGTTCACCATGGTCTGCCGCAGGCCGTCCTGGTGGGTGGCGGCGTAGAAGTGCAGGGCGTACATGATGTTGTCGTACCCCGTGATGGGGTCGGCGGCGGCCTTGTCCACCTCCTGGGACCAGGTGGGGGTGCCCACGATGATCACCGCGTCGGGGTCGTTGGCCCGGATCACCGGAATGATCTGCTGGGCGTAGGCTTTGATCTGGGCCCAGGTGGTGCCGCCGTTGGGCTCGTTGCAGATCTCGTAGAGCACGTTGTCATACCCGGCGAACTCGGCGGACATCTCCTGAAAGAACGCCTTGGCCTGGTTTACATAAGTATTCGGGTTCCCGTCGGACAGGATGTGCCAGTCGATGATGACGTACATTCCGGCATTCGCCGCGTACTTCACACCGCTGCGGACGAGGGCTTTCAAATCGTTCTGATCCCCGCCGGTGCAGTAGCCGCCGTACTCGGCGGTATACATGGCCAGCCGCACCACGTTGGCCCCCCAGCTCCGCAGGTCGTTGAAGCACCCCTGGTTGACGTACTGGGGGAACCAGGCCAGCCCGTGGGTGCTGACGCCCCGCAGCTGGACTGCCTTGCCGCCGGCGTCCACCAGCTTTGTGCCCGACACGTGGAGCGCCCCCGGCGCGGCGGTGGCAGCGGGTTTGGCGGAGACCGCCGGGGCACAGCCCACCGCCAGGATCAGGGCCAGCAGCAGGGCGCCCAGTCGTTTCAATTTGACGCCCATCATGGACTCTTCTTTCTGGCGGCGCCCCGATCCGCCGTTCCCGGGGTGGAGAGGCCCACGGTGAGGTACGGGTTGCCCTCCGCCGCCTCCAGGATGACGTTCAGGATCATCTCGGCGTATCCCCCCGCCTCCCGGAGCAGTTCGAAGCGCTCCAGGGTGATCTCCGTGGGGCCAAGGTCGCCCAGGCAGTCGTACAGGGCGTCCAGGTTCCTGCCGTAGTAGTCGGGGAGGGACAGCGCCTCCGCCAGGTATGTGTGGGCCCCGGCCCGATCCAGCAGCCGGGCGCAGTCCAGCGTGATATGCTTCACCATGTCACCTTGCCCCCTTCCACGGTCACCTGCTTGAAGGACTCATAGTGGTCGGTGGTGTAGAAGTACAGCCCGTCGTTGGAGAAGATGAGCCGCCGGGCGCCCCGTGAGCCGTAGCCGTCGGTGTCGATGTCGCACTCGGTGTACTTCCGGCCCTTGGCGGTGGGCAGCAGCCCCTCGTGGTTGCCGAACCGGTCGCCGCCGATGGCCGCGCCCTCCCTGTAATCCTCCACGCTGCCGCCCTGCCAGCCCAGGTCGCGGGCCTCGTCCTTGGTGATGTAGTTGGGGGGCAGTTCCCCGTAGGTGTCCAGGTACAGCACCACATTCACCACATCGTAGTAGTATTCGCCGTAGACGGGCAGGTCTTTGTCTTCCGGATCGGAGGCGGGCCTGTCCGTTTTTGACGGCGCGTCTGTTTTGGCGGGCTCCGCCGTGGCGGGCGGCGCGGTGTCGTCCAGGCTGTCGATGATCTCGCCGCCGATGTCGTCGATGAGGTCGCCCACCTGGTCGGCGGAGCAGGCGGTCAGGGCGCACAGCAGCGTCAGCAGGGCCATCAGCAGCGCAAGGATTCTCTTTTTCATAGCGGAACCTCCAGTTTTTCAGTCGGGGTCAAAACGATCCGTCCATCAGCCATTGAAGCGGCATCTCCGGTCAATTGCCTGTTAAATGTTCAAGATTCCGGAGGATTTCAGGAAGAGGATAAACAAAATCACGGGGACGACGTACTTGATCATGACCACATAGAGGCGCTTCCGCCCCATTTTGCAGCCGTTCTTTTCGGCCTCCTCGATGATATAGGAGGGCTTTGTGACCCATCCGATCAGGATACAGGTGGCGATGGCGATGATCGGCATCAGGATATAGTTGCTGAAATAATCGAGGATATCCAGGATCTGCCCCACAGCGCCCGTGGGCAGGGTGACCTCAAAATAGAGCTTGTTGTACCCCAGGCAGACGATCACCGCGCCGGCCAGAGAGATGGCGAACTCAAGGAGGGAGGCCTTCAGGCGGGACAGCCCGAACCGATCCATAAAGCTGGAGACCACCGCCTCCATGAGGGAAACCGCGCTGGTCACGGCGGCGAACAACACCATCAGGAAGAACAGGCAGCCGATGAGGCCGCCGAGTCTGCCCATCTCGGCAAAGACCTTGGGCAGGGCGATAAACATCAGCCCCGGGCCGTTGGCGCTCATGGCCTCCCGCCCGCCAAAGGCGTAGATCGCGGGGATGATCATCACGCCGGCCAGGATGGCCACGCCGGTGTCGAACAGCTCGATCTGGCCCACGGCCTTTGAGAGGTTGGTGTCATCGCTGAGATAGGAGCCGTAGGCCACCATGATCCCCATGGCGATGCTGAGGCTGTAGAACAGTTGCCCCGCGGCGCTGATCAGCACGGACAGGAACTTGCCCACCGTCATCCCCTCAAAATCCGGGATCAGATAGACGGCGAGCCCCTGCAGGCCGGTCCTCACAGTCCCGTCGTCATCCGTGTGCCGGATGGTCAGCGAGAAAAACGCGATGGCCACCACCAGCAAAATCAGAATGGGCATCAGCACTTTTGAGAAGTTTTCGATGCCCTTGTTGACGCCGCGGATCACGATAAAGGTCACGATCACAAGGAAGATGACCGCCATCCAGATGGGGGCGAGCTCCGCGCTGATAAAGGTGTTGAAGTACCCGTCGGCGGCGGCCTGCGGCCCGTTTGAGGAGGCAAATTCGAAGAAATAGTGGATGACCCAGCCGCCGATCACGCAGTAATACGGCACGATGATCGCCGGGATCACGCAGGCGACGGTTCCCATCCAGCCGGCCTTTTTGTTGACGACGCGGTACGCGGTGAGGGGGCTCTGCTTCGTCTTCCTGCCGATGGCGATCTCGGTGATCAGCAGGGTAAAGCCGAAGGTGACGGTGAGGATCAGATAGATGACAATAAACATGCCTCCGCCGGCCTGGGCGGCGAGATAGGGGAAACGCCAGATGTTGCCCAGCCCCACGGCGCTCCCCGCGGCGGCCAGAACGAAGCCGATTGTGCCCTTGAAAGAATGTCTCTGTTTTTCCATAAAAGGCCCTCCTTTTATCGCGTACAAGCTTCCGCGTCTTTGAAAGATCCTACCGGATATCCCGGATCAACTGACATACCGACTCGACATGTTCATCATTGTCCAAACTCAATTCCATATCTCCCTCAATAATAGGGAGCTTGAATTTCATGGATTTGA
>CANQZJ010000021.1 GCA_947628315.1 uncultured Oscillospiraceae bacterium | reverse complement strand
GTGGCCAACACCCCCGAGGGCCGGGAGGGCATGGCCCTGGGCCAGTATATCGCCGGCATGGGCTTCTCCAATGTGGGTCTCGGCATCGTCCACTCCATGGCCCACGGCCTGTCCGCCCTGTATGACACCCCCCACGGCGTGGCCTGCGCCATCATCCTGCCCACCGGCCTTGAGTACAACGCCCCCGTGGCCGGCAAGCGCTACCGCGCCGTGGGCAAGGCCATGGGCGTGGAGGGCATCGACGCCATGAGCGACGAGGACGCCGCCAACGCCACCATCGCCGCGGTGAAGAAGCTGTCCGCCGATGTGGGCATCCCCGCCGACCTGAAGGGCATCCTGAAGGAGGAGGACGTGCAGTTCCTGTCCGAGTCCGCCTTTGCCGACGCCTGCTGCCCCGGCAATCCCCGCGACACCAGCGTTGCGGAGATCGCGGAGCTGTATCGCGGCCTCATGTGATCCATCTGATCGTTTTACCAACAGAAAAGCCTGGGCAGAAAGCGCTGTGCTTTCTGCCCAGGCTGATTCTTAGGGGGTGCCCGGAGCGTGAATACCATCGATCTGTCCGGCCAATGGCAGTATGAGATCCCCGGCGATTCCGGGACGGTCTCTCTCCCCGGCACGCTGGACGAGAACCGCGTCGGTTTCCCGGATCCCGTGGAAAAGCAGTGGCACCTGGAGGACGCGGAGCGGATCGGCCTGTACCGGCCGGGGGATCCCATTGTCACCCGGTTCACCCGCCGCCACACCTATGAGGGCGCTGCCGTCTTCCGCCGGGAGCTGAACTGGGCCGTCCCCGCCGGAAAACGGATCTTTCTGGACTGTGAGCGCGCTCGTTTTCTCTCCCTGCGGGTCAACGGGCAGGAGGTTCCCCCCTGTGACCCGCCCTCCGTCAGCACGCCCTATGTCTTTGAGCTCACCGGCCTGATGACCGGCCGCGACGACCTCGCCCTGATCTCTGACAACAGCTATCCCGGCTGGCCCTACGACGCCATCGTCAACTCCTCCGCCGCCTCCGACGAGACCCAGACCAACTGGAACGGCGTGCTGGGGTGCTTCCGCCTCCGATTTGAGGATCCCGTGTACATCCAGTCAGTCCGCGTCTATCCCCACAGGGACACGGTGGATGTCTGCATCGTGGTGGACGCCGCCGCCCCCTGTTCGGGTGATCTGCGCATCTCCTCCCCCGCCCTGGCGGCCCCGGAGAGGTTCCCGGTGGACTGCCCCGCGGGGCGCTCCGAGCTCTGGCGGCGGGCTCTCCCCGTCCGGCCCGACGCGGCCCGGTGGGACATTGAGGAGGGCCATCTTCACCCGCTCATGGTGTCCGTCACCGGGCTGGAGCCGGTGACGGCGTCCTTCGGGCTGCGGGATTTTCGGGCGGAACACGGCCGGCTCACCCTCAACGGGCGCAATTTCTTCCTCCGGGGCGAGGCCAACTGCGCCGTCTTCCCGGAGACAGGCCACCCGCCCATGGATGTGCCCGCCTGGCGGGATATCCTGCTCACCTACCGGGGCTACGGGGTGAACTGCGTGCGTTTCCACAGTCACTGTCCCCCCGAGGCAGCCTTCACCGCCGCCGACCAACTGGGGATGCTGCTGCAGCCGGAGCTCTCCCACTGGGACTGCCGACACGCCTTTGCGTCCCCGGAGAGCCGGGCGTACTACCGCGCCGAGCTGTCCCGGATCCTGCATATGCTGGCAAACCACCCCTCTTTCGTCATGCTCACCCTGGGCAACGAGCTCCTGGCGGACGAGTCGGGCCACGCGTTCATGGACGAACTGCTGGCCTTTGCCAACGATTTTGACGATACCCGCCTGTACGCCAACGGCTCCAACACTCACTACGGGGAGCTGGGGAGCGACGGCGCCAGCGGATTTTATACCTCCATGGCCTATTTCGGCGAGTCCCTCCGGGCCACCTCCGACGGTATGCGGGGCTGGCTCAACCGGAGCTATCCCGACCTGCGGACGGACTACTCCGCCGTTGTGGAGAAGATCCGGGAGAAAACCGACCAACCGGTTTTCTCCTTTGAGGTGGGGCAGTACCAAGTCCTGCCCGATTTCACGGAGCTGGACAGCTTCCACGGCGTGACGGAGCCCGCCAATCTCCGCACGTTCCAGGCGCGGGCGGAGCAAAAGGGCCTGCTGCCCCGCTGGGCGGAGATGGTGGAGGCCTCCGGCGAACTGGCCCTGCTGTGCTACCGGGCCGAGGTCGAGGCCGCTTTCCGCACCGGGGGATACAGCGGTATCTCCCTGCTGGGCCTGCAGGATTTCCCCGGCCAGGGCACCGCCCTGGTGGGGATGCTCAACTCCCATCTGCGGCCCAAGTCCTTCCCCTTCGCCCGGCCGGAGCGGTTCCGGGCCTTCTTCCGGGACGTCCTCCCGCTGGCGCTGCTGCCCCGTCTCACCTATACCCGCGGGGAGACCCTCACCGCCGACATCCGTCTGGCCAACTACGGCAAGACGGAGCTCCGGGGCGCCCCGGAGTGGGCTCTGGAAGGGAACGGTTTCACCCGGCGGGGCAGCCTTCCCCCGGTGTGCGCCCCGGCCGGCGGCCTCACCAGCCTGGGAACGCTGTCCATCCCCCTGGAGACCGGTGTGGATCCCGTCCGCCTGACGCTGACGGTCTCCCTCTGCGGGCACAGCAACGCCTACTCTCTCTGGGTCTACCCGGACGAGGCGGCCGTCTGCCCAGAGGGCGTTTGCGAATGCCGCTCTCTGGATGAAAAAGCCCGGTCTGTTCTGGCCGCCGGGGGCAGGGTCTACCTCTCCCCGCCGTCCACGGAAGAGGCGTTTCCCAACTCCGTGCAGGGGCACTTCAGCACGGATTTCTGGTCGGTGGAGTGCTTCCCCGCCCAGGAGGGCGCCATGGGGCAGCTCATCGACCGGGAGCACCCCATCTTCCGCCGTTTTCCCACGGACAGCCACACCGACTGGCAGTGGTGGCCCATGGCCGGGCGGCGGGCATTCGTGCTGCCGGAGAACTACCGGGCCATCGTCACCGTGCTGGACAGCTATGCCTATCTCCGGCCCATGGCCCAGCTGCTGGAGTGCCGGTGCGGCGGAGGCCGGCTGCTGCTCTCCTCCCTGGGGCTTCAAGACCTGCAGAGGTATCCGGAGGCCCGGGCTCTCCAGGCCGCGATTTATCGCTACCTCGCCTCGGACAGGTTCGAGCCGCGGCAGGATATCCCGCCGGAGGTCATCGACGGCCTGGTTCGGAGAAACGATTTTACAATGTAGAGAGGGATCAGCCATGGCCTTTCAGCTTGATCTGCGAACGCTCCGGGACAAACGCACCTACCCGCTGGGCGAGGATTTTCGAGGGATCGCCCCCAGCGGAGACGAGCTCTCCCTGACCAATTACTATTTTGAAAAAAACGGCGCGCCCTATTTCGGGGTGAGCGGCGAGTTTCACTTCTCCCGTGTGCCTGAGGATCAGTGGGAGGACGAGCTCATCAAGATGAAGCTGGGCGGCGTCGGCGTCGTGGCCTCCTACCTCTTCTGGATCCACCACGAGGAGGAGGAAGGGAAGTTCCGCTTTGACGGCCGCCGGGATCTGCGCCGCTTTGTGGAGCTGTGCGCCAAACACGGGCTGTATGTCATCCTCCGGGCGGGGCCCTTTGCCCACGGCGAGGTGCGCAACGGCGGCCTCCCCGACTGGCTCTACGGCAAACCCTTCGAGGCGCGGAGCCTTGACGAGGGCTTTCTGGTCTGCGTAAAGCGGTTTTACGCCCAGATCGGCCAACAGGTGCGGGGGCTTTTCTTCCGGGACGGCGGCCCCATCATCGGCGTGCAGCTGGACAACGAGTACATGCACTCCTCCTCCCCCTGGGAGATCACCTCGGGCGCCTCCGACGAGTGGATCCCCGCGGGCCGGGACGGCGACGCCTATCTTCTCCGGCTGAAAGAGCTGGCGGCGGAGTGCGGACTGCTCCCCCCCTTCTACACCTGCACCGCCTGGGGCGGGGCCTCCTCGCCGGAGCCCCTGGTGGCCCTGTGGGGCGGCTACGCCTTCCGCCCCTGGGTGCTCCGCACCAATCACGGGGATCATCCCCCCACGGAGGAGTACGTGTATCAGGACTATCACAACAACGCCGTGACCTGTACCGACGACTTCCAGCCCGCCTATCCGCCGGAGACCAGGCCCTATGCCTGCTGTGAGATCGGCGGCGGCATGATGTGCAACTACTACTATCGGTTCCGGTTCCCATATCGCAGCGTGGACGCCATGGCCAACATCAAGCTCGGCTCGGGGTGCAACTTCCTGGGTTACTATATGTTCCACGGGGGGAGCAATCCCACCGGGGCGCGCGCCCCTTTCCTCAACGAGATCCAGGTGCCCAAGATCACCTACGATTACCAGGCGCCGCTGGGCGAGTTTGGCCAGGCGCGGGAGTCCTACCGGCGGCTGAAGAGCATCCACTACTTCCTGAACCGGTTTGGCGGCGATCTCTGCCCGATGCAGACCGTTCTGCCGGAGGGAGCGTCCCGCATCGCGCCCACAGATACGGACACGCTCCGGTACGCCGTGCGCACCGACGGGCGCCGCGGCTTCCTCTTCCTCAACAACTATCAGGATCACTTCGACCTGCCGGATCGCCGCGGCGATCAGGTCACCCTGCAGCTGGACGGCGAAGCGCTGACCTGGGATGTGGATCTGGCCGGCGGCGAGAACACGATCCTGCCCTTCCACCTGGATATGGACGGCGTGGATCTGATCCAGGCATCCGTTCAGCCCGTCACGCGGATCGAGGCGGGCGGGGAGATCACCTACGTGTTCCTTGCGGCCGGCGGCATGCGCGGGCGCTTCGTGTTTGAGCCTGGCGTTCAGATCAACGGCGGGAATGAGCACGTCTACACCTGCGGGGAGCATCTCTCCGCGGAGCGGTTTACCGTGGAGAAATCAGGCGTCAAACTGCGCGTTCTGGTGCTCAGCCGCGAACTGTCCGACGATATGTTCCTGCTGGGCGACGGCCGCCTGCTGTTCACCGGCGGCGTCCCTCTGGAGGGCGGCAGCGGCGGGCTGCGGCTGGAGAGCACGGCGGCGTCCAATTTGGTTCACGTGTACCCGGCGGACGGGCTGGAGGGGCTGAGCCACGCCAGGCGCGTCCGTTCCGGGCTGGCCGAATACCTGGGGGCCTATCTGGTAGAGACCGCTCCCCGGCAGACGGAGGTGCATGCAGAGCAGGTGGGAACCGGCCTATACACCGTCCGCATCCCCGATACGGCGCTGGACGGCGTCAAAGACACGCTGCTGCAAATCGAATACTCCGGCAACATCGGAACGGCCTTCCTCAACGGGCAGATGATCCACGACAACTTCGCCAACGGCGCGGTGTGGGAGATCGGGCTGCGGCAGTTTGCGGAGAAGTTGAAGCGCGAGCCCATCACGCTCCGGATCACCCCGCTGCAGGAGGGCTCGACGGTCACCGTGGAGTCCGCCGCCACCGGCCGCTCAGAGACCGGGAAGGCCATCCCGGCCGAGCTGAAAAGCGTGCGCCTCCAGCCCGTCTACCAGATCCCGCTGGACTGAATGTGATCTGAAACGATAAAACCGCGGCCGCCCTTTATGGGCAGCCCCGGTTTCTTTTTGTCGATGGCCGCTTACCGCAGCATCTGCCGATAGATCCTGCACATCATGTGCCAGGGCTCGATCTCCTCCGTCTGTTTTAGAAACCCGGCGGCCTTGTCCTTCTCCCCCAGGCCCAGATAGCCCAGCGCCATCAGATAACAGCAGTGGGCGCGGTTTTTCCGGGTGTAGTCCTCGTCGTAGATCAGGAAGTCGGGGAGGGACACCGCGAAGTATTCGATCTTCACCTCGTCGTTCAGATGCCGCTCGCCGTAGTCGATCAGGCGGTAGAATCTCGATCTGGCCTCGCGGATCTTCCCCAGCTTGAGGTATGCCAGGCCCTGATACAAGATCATGTCCGCGGGCTGGTCGTTGTAGTACATGGCGCCCGCCGGCTCGTCGGTGCCGACGGTGGCCCGCTCATAGCAGTCCCGGGCCTCCTCCGCCCTGCCCTGTCCCTCCAGGGCCAGGCCCAGGTGGTAGTAGATGTGGTTGTCCTTGGTGCCCTCCAGCTTGCCCTCGCCCAGGTTCTCCGGGTAGACCAGCGCGTCCCGCAGCAGCTTCTCCGCCTCCGGAAAACGGCCTTGTGCCAGCTCTTTTCTGGCCATCTCCAGCAGCGCCAGGGTGTACTGGGTGGTGACCTTCCCCTCACCGCCCTCCCAGGGGTGGAAGCGGCGGCCCATGATGCGCCGGTAGGCTCCCCCGTGGTCGCCGGTCAGGTTCACCAGCGTGATGTACTCGATATACAGGTCATCCCGGCTGCCGATGATGTCTTTGTGGGCCTCGTAGTTCGCCAGCCGTTCCTCAAACGTCCGGCCCAGCTTTTTGTACAACTGATCCAGCTCCAGGAACACCCGGGCGTCGGTCTCGTCCAGGGCAAAGGCCCGCTCCATGGCCTCACGGGCCCTCTGCGGGTCGTGCAGCTTGTTGTAATAGGCCAGGGACAGGTTCCGCCACACGGTGGGGAAGCTGGGCTCCGCCGCCGCGGATCTCTCCCACAGCGCCACGGACTCCTCCCACTGGAGCTTGTCGTAAAACAGGTCGCCCAGGTAGTAGGGGGCCTTCATCTTGCAGCCGCGGTCGATGGCGAACCGCAGCACGGCGATATCCTCCAGCTTGTTGGGGAAGCAGTAGTCCGGCGGCGCCGCCTCGGCCTGTCCCAGCAGGGCCGGCACCAGATCAGCCCGGCCTGCCAGGCCGGCATAGAAGGCGCGGTAATAGTACAGCATCGGGTACCGCTTCGTGCAGGCAGACAGCACCTCGAGCGCCGAGTCGTACCCGCCGAACTCGGCGTAATCCCGCGCCGTCATCAGGTAGTTCTCCTGGAAGTCCCGCATGGCTTTGTTGAGGGCCTCGCGGCCGCCCTCCCCCAGGAGGACGCGCTCATTGGCGGATACAAAGTCGAAGGGATCCAGCGCCAGATTTTCCGCCGTCCACGCGGCGGCTTTTTCCGTTTCGCCCAGCTTCCGCAGGAGATACGCCTTCAACCCCCGGGCCTTGATGTTGTGGGCGTTCTTCACCAGCGCCCGCTCGATGTGGCCGTAGGCCCTGGCGAACTTCCCCGCTCTGGCGTCGATGGCCGCCAGGTAGTAGAAAGACATCTCCTGCTGCTCATTGCTCCAGGTGGCCTTGTAGAAGGCGTCGTAGGCCTCATCCAGGCGATCCAGATAGAACAGATCCAGCCCCAGCAGGTAATACGCCTCGCTGTTGTAGGGATTTGGGTTCCGCTCCGTCAGACGCTCCAGCGCCTTGCGGAAATACCCCTCGGCCAGCTCAAACCGGCCCCGCCGCAGCAGGAGCAGGCCATAGGCGTTGTTGATGCGGATGTCGCCGGGATCCCGCTTCAGTCCCTCCAGATAGTAGGGGTCGGGCAGATAGGTGGCGTGGCGGTACTGCTCGATGTGCTGGCCGGTCAGGTACAGCTCCTCGTTGGTCATGATCCGGCCGGGGTCTTTCGCCGCCCTGGCCGGCTCCGGGAGCTCGGGGATCTCCGGCGCCTCCGGCCGGTACTCCACCAGGCAGACGCCGTCCGCCCAGACGGCCAGATGGAGCTCCTCCTCCCGCACGCCGCTGACCGGCACGGTGGTCTCGTAGACGTCCACCGGGGAGATCCTGGCGGTCTCGTCCAGCACGGTCTCCCCCGCCGCGGTCAGCACGATGCGGGCGTCCTCGTACACGCCGGTGGCGTAGACGATGACCCTGGCCGCCTTCCCGTCATAGGACAGGTGGACGGCCGCCTCGGTGGTGGCGTTCTTGACCTGCCCCACCCCTTTATACGGCATGAAATACTGCCGGAAGGTCTTCTCCTCAAAGGGCTTCAGCCAGCTGAAATCCGGCTGGTTGTCGGTGTAGACGCCGGTCATCAGCTCCACATACGGGCCGTTGCGATCCGTCAGGTTCCGATCCCACGCCTTCCCGAAATCGCCGCAGCCCCAGGTCCACTGCTTCTTGCCGGGGGAGATGTGGTGGTCTGCCACATGGAGGATACCCGCGCCCACGCCGTAATCGTAGCCGCCCACGAAGTCGTATTTGGACTTCTCCGCCATGTAGGAGGTGGGCACGGGGATGTTTTTATAGCGGGAGATATCCACGCCCTCGCTGTAGTCCTTCTTGTAGTAGACGCCGGTGGCGATGGGGAACCGGGACACGTCCCGCTTGCCGTGATCCATCACCGCGTGGACGTCCGGCGGGAAGATGGACTGGGTGTTCTCGTTGACGGGGACGGCGGGATTGGCCCACCACAGGAAGGTCTGAGGCATGGAGGTTCGGTTGTAGAGCTGGCCGGTGATCTCGATGTAGGCCCGGCCGGGATACACCGTGAACTTCATCAGGCACTTGGTGCCGTACATCTGATCCACGTCGTGGAGGAGGACGGACTTGCTGCCGTCCGGGTTGTCCTCCAGCGCATAGTCCACCGGCAGGAAGGTGGTGGGCCGGTGGTGCTGGGGCCAGTTGAACTCGATGCCGCCGGAGATCCACGGGCCGGTGAGGCCCACCAGCGCGGGCTTGATGACCTCGTTGTAGTACACGAAATCATAGCCGTTGGTCTTGTCGTAGGCCCGCTGGATGCGGCCGCCCAGCTCCGGCAGCACCATGACCTTGATGTACTCGTTCTCCAGCCAGACGGCGGTGTAGTCCTTGTCTGTCTTCTCATCGCTGATCTTCTCGACGGTGGGATAGGGGTACACCTTGCCGCAGCTGCCCTGATAGACCCGCTTATCCAAAAAGATGGGGTTCTTCTCAGCGGCGCCGATCTCATAGGTGGGGATGGTCACGGTCTCCACCCAGACTTTTACGGTATCCATGGCGGCCTCCTGTATATCAAGTATGGGGTTCAACGTGAAAAAGGGCGCACCCGTGGGGCGGCAGAGTGGCGGTCAGAACGCCGTCCCCGCAGAGGACGCGCCGGCCGCTCCACAGCTCCTCCGCCGTGGCGGGCGTGGACGGCAGCCCCAGCTCCGACAGGGGGACGGCGATCTCCCGGGCGGCGTCGTCCAGATTGAACAGCGCCGCGTGCGGGTCGCCGCCGTCCC
Organism: uncultured Oscillospiraceae bacterium; assembly: GCA_947628315.1. Lineage (GTDB taxonomy): Bacteria > Bacillota > Clostridia > Oscillospirales > Oscillospiraceae > Enterenecus. The sequence continues at coordinate 24,829 of CANQZJ010000021.1, read as the reverse complement.
GGCGCTCCGACAGCCAGACCGCCTCATGGTCGTCCCGGCGGATCTGAGTCCGGCGGCGGGCGGCGTCCAGCAGGGCCAGCACCCGGCGGTTGGTCAGGAGGGACAGCGTCCACCCGTCCAGCTTTGTCAGCTCCGCCCCCACCATCAGCGGCGAGCCGAAGACACACCACAGGGTCATCATCGTCCGCTGCTCATCACGGGTCAGGCGGGTGTCCCGCTCGTCCCCGAACCCTTTCCCGATGCGGCCCAGGGGCAGCATATCGCAGTCCGGCCAGCTGCCCGGGGCCACGTGCTCCTGCCACAGCTCGCACCGGCGGAACATGGCTTTGACCAGCCGCCAGTCGTCCCAGAGGTCGTCGGTGATCCGCCACAGATTGGCATATTTGGCGTAGTGCCACGCCTCGCTCAGCAGCGCCGGGCCGGGGGACAGGGACAGCGCGATGGGCCGGCCGCAGTTTTGGATGGCCCGGGCCAGCATCTCCACCTCATGGCGGGCGCCGTATGCCCCCTCATAGAAGGGACTGGCGTTGTCGGTGTTGCAGATGTCGTCGCACTTGATGTAATCTACGCCCCATCCGGCATACAGCTCCAGCAGGGAGTCGTAATAGGCCTGGCCGGCGGGGCAGTTCCGCACGCCGTACATATCCGGGTTCCAGCGGCAGATGCTGGCCGGGTCGGCGATCTCATCCGCCGAAACGGAAGTCCCCCTGACCGGCAGGCGCCGGTGCGCCGCCAGCCGGGGGACGCCCCGCATGATGTGGATGCCGAATTTCAGCCCCAGGCTGTGGATATCGTCCGCCAGCGGGGTGAAGCCCGCGCCGCCCGCGCTGCTGGGGAACCGCTCCGGATCCGGCAGCAGGCGGCCGTATTCGTCCATGGCCAGCTCCCCAAAGGGGAGATACTGATACCGCTCCCGCTGGGCGTTGGGCCGGTGGGCGTACCACTGGATGTCCACCACCACATACTCCCAGCCACAGGGGCGCAGGCGCTCCGCCATACAGGCGGCGTTGGCGCGGACGTCCGCCTCGGTGACGGAGGTATCGTAATAGTCGTAGCTGTTCCACCCCATGGGGGCGGCGGAGAAACCGCTCACGGTCATACCTCCCCTGTCCGCCGCGGGAGACGCGGCGCTTCTACCGGTATTCGCTGTCCCCGTCACTGGATGGGCCAGGGCGCGTCGGGGATCAGGCCGTAGTCCACCAGGGGCGCGCTGCCCTCCGGAGGCGTCCGATCCGCCGGCGGCGAGGGCGGCGTCAGGGGCTCGTGGATCGGCCACGCCGGGGCGGAGCAGTCCTCCAGAAGGCCCGCCCGAACCATCTCGGCGGCCACAAAGCTGGCGGCCATGTGGGCCCCGAAGTCATTCAAATGGGTGTAGTCGCAGGGGTGGTACCAGGGCTTGGCCGCCTCCAGCCCCACCCGGAGGATGGAGGCCTTCATGGCCCCGTGCAAATCCAGCACCGGCACGTTTTCCGCCTGGCCGATCTTCTTCATCGCCTCGGCGTAGGGCAGAAGCATATCGTTGTAGTCCCGGGCGCTGGCCCAGGTGTTCCGGGCCAGGGGCGTCACCAGCACAGGGCGGGCTCCCGCCTGCCGGATCTCCCGGATGTAGCGGAGCAGATTCTCCCTGAACCCGGTTTCAGCCCCCAGGTGGATCCGCTTCTGGTCGTTGTGGGCGAACTGGATCAGCACCAAGTCGCCGGGGCGCAGCAGGGGATAAAGCACGTCATAATGCCCTCGCTCCCGGAATGTCTCGGTGGACAGGCCGGAGTGGGCGTGGTTGGACACGCAGTACCGTTCCCCGGTATACAGGGACAGCATCTGCCCCCACCCGGCGTAGGTGCAGCCGGGGGCGTAGGGCATATCGGCGATCTGGTCGGTGACGGTGGAGTCCCCCATCAGGTACAGCGATGTACCGGCCCAGGGGGCGATCTCCACTGCGGATACCGCCGCGCCCACCACAGAGACGTCCACGCTGACGTCCTCCATCCGGCCCAGGTCGCCCAGGGCGGCGTCGCCGCCGCCGATGGCCACAATGGGGGATACGTCGCACAGCGCGGATACCTGCCGGACTTCGCCGGCCTTCAGCGCGCCGCGCCACGCCAGCCGCCGGCGGCTGACGAACACCAGCGCCTCGTCGCAGTCCTGTTCCCCGTACAGCGTCACGGTCACCCGGAATTTCCCGGCCCCGGTGTCCGCCTTGTACCACAGGGGCAGCGCCCGGCCCTCCATGTCCTCCGCCCGCACGCCGGCGGCAGGGGCGGGGAGCACTCCGTGCTCCGTGGCCGTCAGCTCCGCCAGGGGGTGATCCCGGTACCACCAGATGGGCACAAATCCGCTGTTGATCTCCGGGATATCCAGGGAGGGATACTTCCCCAGCTCCACCCCGGTGACGAATCCGTGCCCCCCGGGGGCGTACCGGGGCGCTTCCCCGGCAAACTGCACCGCAAACGGCGTCTCGATCATCATGTCTCGCTCCTTACAGGCTGACCAGCGTTCCGCCGGGCACCTCGACCTTCTTCTTGTCCACCTCGATCCACACGGAACAGGCGTTGGGGTTATACACCTTATCGCCGGCCACGGTGTACTGCAGGCGGCCCGCCGCCTCCATATAGTCCACGATCTCGATGTTGGTGGCGTACCAGATGTCGTCCTTGCCCTCCATCAGGGCGCAGAAGTCCTCGATGACCTCCCAGTTGTTGTGGGTGGTGAACTCGTAGCTGTGGCCCCAGACATACATCATGTAGAGGTACTGGGTCTTGTGCAGATCCAGAAACGCCCTGCCCTTCTCCAGCAGGTTCCCGTTGTGATGGCAGGTGCCCTTCCACTCCCGGAAGTCCGCCGGCATGGCGAAAGTCCCGCTGGTGGGCACCACCCGGGCATACTTGATGCCCATCATGGGCAGGAGATCCATGATCTCTCTGCTGTAGGAGCCGTTGGGGTAGGCCAGACCTCGCACAGGCACGCCGATGACGTTCTCCAGCGCCTCCCGATCCGCCAGGATCTGCATCGCCACCTGCTCGATGGGGGAGCGCTCAATGGTGGGGTGCAGGTAGGTGTGGCTGGCGATCTCGTGGCCCTTGTACAGCTCCGGGTACTCCGACATGGGGATCCGCGCGGGGTCGTTCAGGATGCCGGCGTTCAGGTTGAAGGTGCCCTTGATGCCGTGGCGGTTGAAGATGTCCACCAGGCGGCGATCCTCCTCTCTGCCGTCGTCATAGCTCATGGTCAGCACCTTGTGCTTCCCGCCCGGGAAGCAGGTGTAGATGTTTTTCAGCTTGCCGTCAAACATGGCGCAAAACCTCCTTGATCACTTCTGGCCGGAGTTACGCCCGTTGAATACGGTTTTCAGAACATCCAGGCGGCTGTCTCCGCTCTCCCGCAGCAGCTGGACAAAGGCGCCGGCCGCCCGGCGCGCGCCGGCGGCGGTGAGATGGGCCCCGTCGGGCTGATAGAGCGCCGCGGCCCTGCGGTCTCCCAGGGAGCGGCAGGCGGCGAGCATCGCCCCGCCCATATCCAGGCAGGGGATGTCCTCCGCCGCGGCAAAGTCCCGCATGGCCTTGACGTAGGCCAGGTAGTCCTCCGGATAGCCCGTCAGCCAGGGAATGGGCGTCACCAGGATGGGCTGGGCGCCCCTGGCGGCCGCCGCGTCCGCGTATTTGCGGAGGTGTTCGGCGAACCGCTCCGCCGGGACGAAACGCTCCGGGTGCTCGGGGTTGGCGTCGTTGTGGGTGAACTGGATCAGCAGGAAGTCCCCGGGCTGGAGCCGGGCCTCGATGTCCGCGAGGCGGCCCTCCTCCAGGAAGGTGCGGCTGCTGCGTCCGCCCATGGCGCAGTTGTCGATGACGAGCTCGGGCAGAACATATTGGCGCTCCTGGGTGAAGGGGCTGTCCTCCCGGCGCTCCGTCCTGCAGAGGCGGGCGCCCGCCGCCAGCTCGGGCAGCGCCTGGCCCCAGCCGCAGAGCGCGTCGCCCTCGGCGTAGCTCTGCATGGTGGAGTCCCCCGCCAGATACAGGGTGGGGCGGAACTCCTGGGCGCGGATCACGTCCTGGAAGCGCATATCGCTGGCGTAGTAGAAGGAGGGGTACACCGGCTGGTTGTAGCAGTTGTTCTGCCAGGCGATGCCGCAGCGGTACTGGGGATCCTGCATCAGGGTGAACAGCTTGTGGGGCGCGTCCTCCAGGCTGGTATAGATGCGGATGGCGCTGCTGTCCTTCCGGCGGAGCAGGATCTCCTCGCGCCAGTCGCCGAAGATATCCGCCACCAGGCAGGGGAAGCCCTTGGTGCCGTTATTGGTGAGGGTATCCTCGGGATCCAGCAGGACGCCCCGGCGCAAATCGCACACCCGGCCGACGGCCCCGCCGCTGGCGCCCTCGCTGAGGTAGTCCGGCCCGTCGGTCACCTGAGTGGTCAGGTCGCCCGCCCAGTAGATGCGGAAGTTGGTGGAGGGCAGCGGCTGATCCAGCTTGTTGCCCTTGCAGTCATACATATCCAGCACCCAGAGCTGCAGGCCCCGGACGCCGTCCACCATGTCGCCCACCATGCAGCGGCCCAGGTCGTCCTCCGCGTGCTCGCCGAAGATGGCCTCGCCGGTCTCCGCGTCCCGGAGGGCATAGCCGAAGGGGGCTTCTTTGCCCTCCTCATAGACGTTGAAGATCTCCAGTCCCGGCCGGTCGGGGTCGATGTCCGCCACGTGCATGGCGTCGCCGTGGCCCAGCTTGGCCACCCGTCCGTCGGGCAGCTTGTCGTGAGCGGAGTACAGCAGGCTGCCGTCGTGGTCGATGACCGCCCCGCCGTAAACGATCTCCATGCAGCCGTCCCCGTCCACGTCGGCGGCGGAGATGCTGTGGTTGCCCTGGCTGGCCAGCGCGCCGTAGACCGGGTCGCTCCCGTCGGGCGCGATATGGGTCGGGCAGAAGGGGTTGTCCATGGCCACAAAGCCGGAGTCGGCGCACCAGACCTCGTGGAAACGGTTCTCAAAGAAGTCGTAGGCCACCACGCAGGTGCGGGTGTAGTAGCCCCGGCAGGAGATCAGATAGGGCCGCTCGCCGTCCAGATAGGCCACCCCCGCCAGGAACCGGTCCACCCGGTTGCAGGGCTCGATGCGCACCCAGGCGTAGTCGCCCCACATCAAACCGTCGTCGCACCGGCCGGGCTTGTAGCGGATGGTGTCCAGCTCATAGCCCATGCCGTCGAACATGGTCAGATATTCGGGCCCCTCGTAGATAAAGCCCTCAAACTGCTCCAGATGGTTGCGGTCGCTCCGGGCCGGGGCCCACTCCCGGATGAAGTAGTCCGTCAGGGCCAGCGCGTCCTCCCGGCTGAGGGGATAGCCGTACCGCTGGGGGATGCCCCAGCAGGCCTCCAGGGTGTCGGGCCAGTGGCCGGCCTTCACCTCGGGGTGATCCCGCCAGCCCTGGAACACGTCCGCCAGATGCTGCCGGTAATCCTCGGCGGAGCAGACGTAGTTGTCCTCATTGGAATAGCCCGCGTCCAGATCCTCCCGGGGCATGGTGATGTACGCCTCGCCGATGACAGTGCCGTCGGGGGCGAAGCGGGTCATCCTGGTGCCCGGCGCGGTCTTGACGGCCATCTCGGCCCGGCCGTCGCCGTTGAAGTCGTAGACCATGAACTGGGTGTAGTGCTGGCCGGAGCGAATGTTGGGCCCCATGTCCAGCCGCCAGAGCAGGGTGCCGTCCAGCCGGTAGCAGTCCAGGAAGCAGTGGCCGGTGTAGCCCCGGTGGCTCACGTCATGGGAGTTGCTGGGATCCCACCGGACGATGAACTCATACTCGCCGTCGCCGTCCACGTCGCCTATGCTCATGTCGTTGGCGCTGTATGTAAACTCCTGCCCCGCCGGGGTCACGCCGCCCGCCGGGATCTGCATGGGGATGTCCAGATAGTTCTTCTCCCAGGGGGTCACCGCCTTGCAGGGGGCCTGCTCCACGCCGGCGTACACCGCCGCGACGGCGTACCGATCCGACACGGTGCCCTCCGGGTCGCGCCAGCTGGTTCGGTCAGTGACAGTGGCAACAGCCTTCCCGTTCTTGTAGACCACGAAGTCCGCGCCCGCCAGGCCGGTCTCGGTGTAACCGTTCACCTCGTCCCGGAGCAGACGCCAGCTGAGGAACACGCCGTTCCCCACAGCCGCCGCCACCAGACCGCGGCCCAGATCCTCCAGCTGGGGCCGGGGCGCGGAGCCCACCGGCGTGCGCAGCACGGCGCTCTCCGCCAGGACGCCGCCCTCCGCGGAGAGGGCCTGCACCTTGACGTAGTAGGGGATGTGGGTGGAGCGGGCGAACCGGAGCGCGGTGTCGCTGACGGGCTCCAGCGTCTTGAAGATCTGCGCCGGCGTGTTGCGGTCAGACCACAGCACGCGGTAGGAGGCCGCGCCGGGAACGGACTGCCAGGTCAGCGTCACGCCGTCCCGGGTCAACATCCGGGTGGAAATGGCAATGGATTCAGACATCTTACCTCACCTCAATTAGATTCAGAATGGATTCAGAGTACGGAGCGTGGCCCCGAAAAAGGCCATCCTCCCTGCGCTGAAAGAGAAAAGTAAGGGGCGCCGCGAGCGCTTTGCGGCGTTCGCGGCGCCCCCTGTTGCTATTTCATTCGATCAGGTTTTCGACCGGATCTGATCAGCCCTGGTTGGCGTGATACAGATCGTTGATCTCCTGCTTGATCTTGGCGCCGCCCAGGGACTCCCACTCGGCAACGGCGGCCTGGAAGTCATCCCAGGTGTCAGCGCCGGAGGCATAGCGGACAGCAGCGTAGGTGATCTTGGTGGAGATGTTGGAGTTCTCAGACACGTAGGTCTCGGACTGGAGCTGATAGGCCATGGCGGGGTTCACAATGGCCTTCGCACGGCCGGCTTCCTGAGCAGCGGAGCAAGCCTCGCCCGGGGCGTCGGGCTTCGCCTGAACGGCGTCGTCCAGCGTGTAGGGCAGATAGGCGATGGCCTGGTTGATGCCCTGGCTGGGCAGGGAGTTGGCGTCCTCAACGTCGGAGACAGCGTAGCCGTCCTCCATGTGATAGCTGACGCCCTCGATGCCGAAGTCGGCCAGCGCGCGCATATCCTTGTCGTTCATCTTGTCCAGGAAGGTCAGGGCAGCCTTGACGTCGTCCTCGGTCTTGGCGCCGGCCTTGGTGATCATGAAGCCGCCGTTGTAAACCTGGACAGCCGCGGTGCGGTCATTGATGGTGGGCACCATCACGGACCAGGCGATGTCGGGGTTCTCAGGATCGGGAGAGGGATTGCTGGTGACAGAGGGGATGGAGTTGGTGATGTAGTAGCGCCACTGACGGCGGCCGCCGCCGTCCAGGGTGTCCACGAACGCGCCGGTCTGGCCCTTCTGAGTGGCCTCGCCCCAGCCGTCGGTACCAACGGAGGCCCAGTCGGGACGGATGATGCCTTCCTGGGTGAGCTTCAGGATCCAGTCAAGAGCAGCCTTGTACTCCTCGGTCTCGTGGACGGGAACCAGGTTGCCGTCCTTCTCGACCCACTGGTAGCCGCAGCCGAACCAGGTCATGATGACGTCCATCCAGCCCAGATAGGAGCCGTTGACCTCCAGGCCGTAGGTGTCGTTCGCACCGTTGCCGTCGGGATCGTCGAAGGTGAAGGCCTTGAGCATGTTGTAGACGTCGTCCACGGTCTTGGGCTCAGCGATGCCCAGCTTGTCGGCCCAGTCGCCGCGATAGCTCAGGCCGTAGCGGCCCATATCACGCATCTTGGGGATGGCGATCCACTGGCCGTTGACGGTGAACACGTCCCGCAGATCCTGGGAGACAGAGGCCAGGTTGGGATAATCGCCGGAGTCGATGAAAGGGGCCAGATCCCAGAACGCGCCGTTCTGCGCGGCCTGGATGATGGTGGTGGAGATGTCGCCGGTGAAGCTGAGGATCATGGGCATATTGTCGGGATCCAGCAGGGTCATGTTCATGACGTCGCCATAGCCCTCAGAGTTCTGGAACTGCCAGGCGGGCTCAACACCGATATAGTCGACGATGGCCTTCTGCACAGCGCCGTCGGTGTCGCGGGTCTCGCTCATCTCGCCGCCGTAGAAGCCGGGCAGCATGATGCTGACGATGGGCTGGCCGTTGGCATTCACGTTGGTGTAGTTGGCGGAGTCGCCGCCGCTAGGCTCATCGCCGCCCTGAGGGGCGGCGGTGCTGGGGTTCTGAGCGGGACCGGGGCCCTGCTCGGTCTCGCCGCCGCAGGCAAACAGTGCGAACACCATGACCAGGGCGAGCAGCAGTGCAACAATTTTTTTCATGTTCTTTCCTCCTGTTTTTTGATTTCTTCCAGCCCGTGGGACTGCAAGCGCCGGGGTGATTCCCCGCGTTTTCACGCGGGGCCAGAACAAAATGGATCAGCCCTTGACGGAGCCTACCATAACGCCTGCGGTGAAATACTTCTGGATGAAGGGGTACACCAGAAGGATGGGGACGGTGGCCACAACGGTGGTGGCGTTGCGGACTGCCTTGGTGGGCGGGGAGCCCCAGGGGCCCCAGTCGATGCCCTGATCCACCAGGTTGGAGGTCTGCATGATGATACGGCGCAGGCAGATCTGGACAACTTCCTTGGCCTGGTCGTTGATGTACATCATGGCGTTGAAGTAGGCGTTCCAGTGGCCCACCGCGTAGAACAGGGAGACGGCCGCCAGCACGGGGCCGGACAGGGGCAGCATGACCCGGAGGAAGGTGTGGAGGTCGTTGGAGCCGTCGATGGTGGCGGCCTCCTCCAGCTCATCCGGGATGCCCTGGAAATAGTTCTTGATGATGATCATGTTGAACGCGCTCATGGCGCCGGGCAGCCACAGGGCCCAGAAGGTGTTGCGCAGATGCAGCACCTGGGCGACCAGCAGGTAGCTGGGCACCATGCCGCCGCCGAACAGCATGATCACGATGACCATGTTCATGAAGAAGTTCCGGCCCTTCAGGTACTTCCGGGACAGGGGATAGGCCATGGTGCAGGACACGAACATGTTGATGGCGGTGCCCACCACGGTGACGAGGAGGGAGTTCCTCAGGCCGCGGAAAACCGCGCCGTCCTTCACGATGTAGGAGTAGGCGTTCCAGGAGAAGGTTCTGGGGATGATAAAGAAGGAGCGCTCCAGAATTTCCTTCTCAGTGGCGAAGGAGGAGCCCAGCACGTAGAGGAAGGGCAGCACGCAGATCAGCGCCGCGCAGCCGGTGATGATATACAGGATGACCTGGACGACCATATCGCCGGGGCTGCGGTGGTTGAAGCCGTTGCTTCCCTTGTCAGCTTTTGCAATCTTAGCCATATTCCGCGCCTCCTATCAATACAGGCCGGATTCGCCAAGGAGCTTGGCAATCTTGTTGGCGCCCAGGACCATGATCAGACTGACCACCGATTTGAACAGGCCGGCCGTGGTTGCTATGGAGTACTGGCCACCCGACACGCCCTTTAAGTAGACGTAGGTGTCGAACACCTCGGCCACTTCGGCGTTCATGGCGTTGCGCAACAGGAAGATCTGCTCGTAGCCGGTGTTCAGCAGCGCGCCGACACGCATGATCAGCATGATGACGATGGTGCCCTTGATGGCGGGCAGGGTGACGTGCCACATCAGGTTCCAGCGGCCGGCGCCGTCGATCCGGGCGGCCTCATACAGCTGGGGATCCACGCCGGCCAGGGCGGCCAGGTAGATGATGGTGCCGTAACCGGTCTCTTTCCACAGGTTCTGGCCCAGGATCAGGGGAACGAAGTAGGACGGGGAACCCATGATGTTGGGCGCGTTGCCGCGGCCGGCAACACTCTCGATCATCTTGATGATGAAGCCGTCCTGAGAGTTGAACAGCTGCACGGTCAGGGCGTACACGATCACCAGGGAGACGAAGTGGGGGATGTAGACCAGGGTCTGGCTGGTGCGCTTGAACCACATGCAGCGCAGCTCATTGAGGATCAGCGCGAAGATGATCGGCGCGGGGAAGGCGATCAGCAGGTTGGCAAAGGAGATCGCCAGGGTGTTGCGCAGCAGCATGATGAAGTCGGTGCCGGTGAACAGGTTCTGGAAGTTCTTGAAGCCCACCCACTGGCTGTGGGTCAGTGCGCTGATAATGCCGCCGGTGCCGGCGTAGGGGTTGAAGTTCTCGAAGGCCATGATAAGGCCGCCCATGGGCAGGTAGCAGAAAATCAGCATCCACACGACGCCGGGGATCAGCATGATGTACAGCCAATAGTGCTGCTTCAATGCTCTGCCCCAGGAGTGGTCGGTCAGGCTGCGCACAGGCGCCTCCTTCTGCTTGCGGGCGGCTGCTACAGTAGGATTGCTCATTGGTTCCCTCCGTTCCATCTCATTTTTTCGGCGGGCCGGCGGCGCTGAACACGGTGCCGGCAGCCGTCTGACTGTTTGGAGGATCTTCATCCGCGCCCGCCGCCGGATCCCCCTCAATCCGGGCGCGGGCATGGATAAAAGCCCTCCGCTGCGGGAGGCGGATCGTATCCTCTCCCACTTTTACCAGTACATTATACTTTTTTTCAACCATAGTTTCTTAGCATTTACACCCTAATGTTGTGCAATTTCGCTTTTTTATTATGCGCTTTTTGGCCGGGTCGTCCGCCACGCTTTGTATTTTACATTGACCAAATTGCGAATAATTGCATTTTAAAATGCCGATTTTAGTTGTTTTCCACAATTTCTCGCTTTTTCTTTTGTTTACCTTGCCAAATTAAAATCGTTTTTGCAAAACCATGTGTATCGGCCGCGCAGGCCGTGTTACAATGCTCTTGTAGCTCCGCGCGCATGAGCGGGCGGAAAAGGAGGGATCCTATGCGCCTTTTGGAGTTGCTGCGAGACCCGGGGCGGGAGTTTACCCCCATCCCCTTCTGGTTCCTCAACGGGGATCTGAGGCGGGAGGAGATCCGGGCGCAGCTGAAGGATTTTTATGACCACGGGGTATACGGCGTCGTCCTGCACCCCCGCATCGGTCTGCCCAAACGGATCGGCTACCTGTCCCCCGCCTTTTTCGCCTATCTCCGCACGGCGGTGGAGACCGCGGCGGAGCTGGGCATGACCGTCGTCTTCTATGACGAGGGGATGTATCCCTCCGGCTCCGCCTGCGGCCAGGTGACCGCCGGCCATCCGGAGCTGGTCAGCCAGGGCATCGCCCTGGCGGCGGAGCCGCTGCCTGGCGACGAGATCCTGGCCCCCACGGCGGAGGGATATCTGGTGGCCCGCCCCAGCGGCGGCACCATCCGGGGCGTCCACTGGGGAGAGGACGATGGGGAGCCCAACGCCCCCGCCAGCGCGGACATTCTGAATCCCGAGGCGGTGGGCCGCTTTGTCGCGCTGACCCACGAGGCATATTACCGGGAGTTCCACGAATATTTCGGGAACACCGTTCTGGGCTTTTTCACGGACGAGCCCAGCGTCCTGGGCCGCAACGTCCGGGGGATGTTCCCCTGGACGCGCGGCTTTGCCGGGCTCTTCACCGCCGCCGGCGGACGGCTGGAAAACCTCGCCGCCCTCTTCCGCGGAGAGGAGAACGGGGACACCCGCCTTTACCGGCGTATGATCCTGGATCGGGAGAATCAGGTCTATTACGGGACGCTCTCTGCCTGGTGCGAGGGCCGCGGTGTCGCCCTGATGGGCCACCCGGATCAGAGCGATGACATCGAGCGGGAGCGCTTCTTCCACATCCCCGGCCAGGATCTGGTTCTGCGCTTTGTGGCGCCCGAGAAGGGCGGTCTCGCCGGGCGGGACTCCACCCTGGCCAAGTGCGGCGCCGACGCGGCCCGGCTGCTGGGGCGGCGGCGCAACTCCAACGAGTGCTTCGGCGCCTGTTGCCGGGAGGGCAACCCCTGGTATCTGCCCGGAGAGGATCTCAAGTGGTATATCGATTGGCTGGCGGTGCGGGGCGTCAATCTGTTCATTCCCCACGCCTTCTACTACAGCATCGCCGGCAGGCGCCGGGGCGAGCGCCCCCCGGACGTGGGGCCCAACAGCATCTGGTGGCCCCACTATGCCCAGTGGTCGCGCTATATGCGCCGTCTCTCCTGCCTGATGACGGATGCGGAGCTCCACGCCGGCGTTGCGGTGCTCTGCCGCAACCGGGACTTGGTTCCCGAGCTGGTGGTTCCGCTGTTTCAGCGGCAGATCGGCTTCCAGTACATCCCCCAGAGCTTTTGGGCGGAGTGCCGGGAGGACAACGGCGCTCTGGTCTGCCGAGGCAGGCGTTACCGCGCCGTGCTGGGGGACGCGGAGCTGTTCCCCGGCGTACCCCACGGCGTCGACGCCGTCCAGCCGGACGTTTTATGCGCCGCGCCCCAGCCGGATCTCCGGGCCGCCCGGTTCACGCGGGCGGATACGGAGTGCTGGCTGCTGGTCAACGAGGGCGAGGAGCCCATCGAAACGGAGCTCACTCTGCCCACTGACAAGGGGATCTGCCAATATGACCTCTGGAGCGGCGCGGCCTGCCGCTTTGACGGGCGCCTCAGCCTGCCCCGCCGGGGGAGCGTCCTGCTCTTCGCCTGCGATCCGGCGGAGTATGGGGAGCTGGCGCCCCGGGAGGCGCCCTCCCTGCTGCCCGCCCCGGACTTCTCCCTGGTGCGGGAGGATCCGGCACGCGTTCAAAAAGAGTACCGCGCCTCCATTTATATCACAGAGGAGCAGCTGTCCAAACCCTCCGCCCTGCTGGAGATCCGGGCGGAGGAGATGGCGGAGCTCTATGTGAACGGCCGCCCCGCCGGCGTTGGGTTCTGGCCGCCCCAGCGGTTCGATCTGCTGGAATATCTGCGCCCCGGCGAAAACGAGCTGCGCCTGGTGGTCACCGGCAGCCCCGCGAACCGCTACGGCGTCCGGCCCGTCCCGTACGGGCTGATCTGATCCGCGCCCCCTGAACACGCAAAAACGCCCCGGACGTCAGACAGTATCCGCGCTGTCCGATGTCCGGGGCATTTATTTCCGTATGGTTTGCTTATCCCTGTACGGCGCCCGCCGTCAGCTTCTGCCAGAGATCCTCGTCGGCGGTAAAGCCGGCGGCCTGTTCCTCCGTCCAGAGGGCCCTGCGGGCGACATAGATCCCCGCCATGGCGCTCTGCCCGTCGGTATCCGGTCCCTCCACGCCCAGGAAAGGCTGATAGGTGCCCAGATCCATCCCCGCCAGCACCGGGCAGTCCTCCCAGCGGTAGACCATATCCGTCCAGTTTGCCGCGTCGTGCTTCTCCGCGTCATCCGGCGGTATGCTGCCGTCCAGATAGCAGAGGGCGCCCATGCGGGCCTGGAACCCCTCCGGGTCGTCCAGCAGCAGCAGGTACACCTGGCCGGAGGACAGATCCACCGTCAGCCTGGTGATGGCGGCGGAGGTGGCGTCCGCATCCGTCATGCTCAGCGGGTCAAAGCCCACACTGTAGACGTCCAGCTCCACCAGCACCCGCCCGTCGCCGTTGACGTCCTCGCCCTGGGCCTCCAGCTGCGCCTGCAGGGCCTCCAGAACCTCCGTCGGGGGCTGGATCTTGCTCACAAAGCCCACCTCATAGTCCGGTACCGGGCGGAAAAAAATATCGTGGATGAGGAATCCCGCCCCCACAACGAACACCAGCGCCAGCAGCAGCCACCACTTGTGGTACTCCCACCAGTTCCGCCGCTTTTGCTCCGGGGTCATCTCCGTCTTCTCCTCCGGCTTGACGTCCCGGTATTTCCATTTCAGATACTCACTCGCCATAACAGCCTCGCATCAGTAAAAGTCAATGTCCGTGCCCTCGGCCTTCCGCTTTTCCTCGATCTTGTCCTCCGTGTGGAACGCTTCCTCCAGGGTGGGATAGATCACCGTGGTGACGATCAGCGCCGGGGCCCAGAAGGTCAGCAGAGCAAAGAGAACCAGCGTATCCGGGACGCCGATGACGATGAGGCCCCAGTAGGCCAGCTGCAGCAGCACGGTGCCGATCGTCTTCAGCGGGCTGCGGCCGCAGAGCAGGACTGCGTTGCGCAGCGCCTGCCCGAAGGACAGATCCATCAGCACCAGCTGGGGCAGCATCCAGGTGGCTAGCGCCGTGGACACGATCGTCCCCACCGCCATCACGGCCAGGATCATCAGGTCGATGGTCTCGATGTTGACGTGGGCATAGAGAAAGAGCTGAACGCTGAACAGCAGTCCCCCGATCAGTCCGGGGAGGATGCAGCTTTTCAGGTTCTGCTTCCAGGCCCGCCGGTAGGTGGGCCACCACTTCCCCGGCTCGTCCCGCAGCGCCCGCAGAACGAGGTCGGTCAGGCCGCAGAGCTGGGGCGCCGCCAGTACGCCGCCCAGCGGGCACACCACCGCCATCGGCAGCAGGGCATGGGTGTCGATGCTGATGACCAGGCCCACCACGTAGGGGATGCAGCTGACCGCCGCCAGCGCCCCGCTGCCCAGCAGACCGCCGAAGTGTTCCGTCAGGATCCGCCACAGCCGGCCGAAAATGGTCTTGGGCGGCTTGTCGTCATAATAATTGTAGGAAAACAGGCCCATCGGGCGCTCCTTTCTGCCATCGGGCAAAGGGGGCGGTCAGGTGCGACCGTCCCCTCTCCCGCGGCTATGAAGCTTGTTGACTGAGGGCCGGTCTCACAGGGAGTTGGCGCCCTCGGACTGGCCGTAGGCCAGCACGCCGGCCAGGAACGCCAGCGCCAGGCCCTGGCCCCAGCCCTGGATCCAGTCGCGGCTGATGTTGCGGTAGCCGTCCCGGTCACGCATAACGGCGGTGCCGCCGGACACGTTCATCACCCGGCCGTCCTCGCTGATGTTGGCCAGCACGCCGGGGATGGCCTTGTTGATGTACTTGATGTGCAGGGGGTTGCCCTTGGCGATCATGGCCGCCGCGATGCCGCAGGAGGCGGAGATCTCCTCGTAGCTCTCGGGGTCGTCCAGGATGGTGCGCCACAGGCCGTTCTCCGTCTGGAGGGTCTTCAGCGCCGCCAGCTGGTCGTTCAGGCTGCCCACCACGTCCAGGAACTTGGGATACAGATAGGCCTCCGGCAGACGCACGCCGACCTGGGACATGGTGTAGGCCGCCCAGGCGTTGGCGCGGCCCCAGTAGAAGCCGGACATATGATCCTTGGTGATGTTGTTGTAGCCGTGGAAATAGAGGCCGGTGGCGGGATCCTGCAGATACTTGATGTGCCAGTAATACTGGTTCAGGGCGTCGTCGATGAGCGCCTCGTCCTTCAGCTCCACGCCCACCCGGAGCAGGAAGAAGGCGGCCATGAACAGGGTGTCGGCCCAGGCCTGCTCGGGGAAGTCGTTGTTGGCGGAAACGGTGTGTTGAAGCACGTGGTCGCCGAAGCGGAGCGCCTCGTTGCGGAGGTAGTCCACCTTGGACATCACCACGTCCAGGTACTTCTTCTCGCCGGTGTGCTGGTACAGGGACAGGCAGCAGTGGCCCATGGAGCAGGTGTTCACCGTCCAGGTGGGCAGGCCGATCTCCAGGTACTCGTCCACACGATCCCGAACCAGGTCGAAATACCGCTGTTTGCCGGTGGCCTCATAGGCCTGCATGATACCGTAGTAGGCCACGCCGCAGGGCCAGTCCCAGGTCATGTCCATCCGCATGGTGCGCTCCACCACGGCGTCGATGGCGGCCTCTACCTGCTTGCGGTCAAAAGTCAGATCAGTCATGTTTTTGTCCTCCTTTTTTAATCCAGCCGGAATACCGGCTCAAGTTTGGGCTGCGCGCCGGTCTCGGGATCCATCTCCAGCTCCAGGATGTCCGCCATATACTCGTTCCAGCGATCCACCACCGGGCTGTCCGCCTGGGTCTTCTCCGCGAAGGCGACGCCCTTTTCGCACTCGTAGTACCCGAACAGCTCTTCCCCGTTGGCGAAAATGGTGTAGTTGCAGATGCCGGCGCTCTTCAGCACCTCCACCATCTCCGGCCAGATCTCGTTGTGCCGCTTGACGTACTCGGCCTTGCAGCCGGGCTTGATGCGGCCCTTCCATGCCATGCGTTCCACTGTGTTTTCGCGCTCCTCTCCGGTTAAAAATTATGTAAACTAATTTTGCCACTGATCCATGGGGCAGCGCATATCCAACCGCGCGGCCCGCATCTCCACAAAACAGCCGCACTGCAGACAGGTGGCGTTGTCCAGCTGGCCGCAGGCCTTGCAGGTCTGGACGCGCACCTCGTACACGTCGTCCGGCGTCCGCTTTTTGGGCGGCAGCGTGGAGCGGTAAAAGATCACGCTCTGGTAGTAGTCGTTCTCGTCCGTCATCTCCCGCAGGAGGCACCGGCGGCACCGCCGCACGTTTTCCGCGCTCACAGCCGGATGGTGAACGCCGCCACGGCGCAGGGTGGCAGCTGGGCGGCAAACTTCCCGTCCTCCACCCGGATGTTCTCCACGGCCGCGGGGATCACGGCATCCGGCGCGTCGAAGGTGTTGTGGGCGCCCGGCCGGCCGGCCAGCACTCTGCCGGTGACGGCGCTCCCGGACTTCAGCCCGTCCAGCAGGCACTCCACCGGGGCGGGCCGCTCCGGATCCAGATTGGCCGCCGTCAGCAGGATGCTCCCGTCCGCCGCCTCGCTGGCGGAGACATGGATATCGGGGAAGTCCATTCCGCCGCCGAGGTCGACGATCCTGGTCTCGGCATAGGTCTCCAGCTGTCTGGCGCCCTGGTGCCCCTTGTACATCTCAAACACGTGATAGGTGGGGGTGCGGAGCATCTTCGCGCCCTCGGTGAGCACCATGGCCTGGAGCACGTTCACCGTCTGGGCGATGTTGGCCATCACCACGGTGTCGCAGTGGTCGTTGAAGATGTTCAGGTTCACGGCGGCCACCAGGGCGTCCCGCATGGCGTTCTGCTGGTACAGAAAGCCCGGGTTGGTGCCCGGCTCCACGTCGTACCAGGTGCCCCACTCGTCCACCACCAGGCCCAGCCGTCCGCCGGGATCCGCCCGGCGCAGCTCCAGGCCGTGCCGGCTCACCAGCTCGTCCATCCGCAGCGCCTTGTGGATCACGGAGCAGTACTCGCTCATGGGGAACTCCGTGGCCGCGCCCTTGTGCTGCCAGTCGTCGTTGGGCAGGGTGTAATAGTGGAGGGAAAGGGCGTCGATGGTGCTCCCTGCCCGCTCCGCCACGACCCTTGTCCACTCGTAGTCGTCCACGTTGGCGCCGGAGGCGATCTTATAGATCTTGTGCCCGTCGTCGTAATTGCGCAGATAGGTGGCGTACCGGCGGCACAGGTCGGCGTAGTACTCCGGCCGCATGTTGCCGCCGCAGCCCCATGCCTCGTTGCCGATGCCCCAGTACTTCACGTTCCAGGGCTCCTCCCTGCCGTTCTGCCGGCGCAGATCCGCCATGGGGGAGACGCCGCCCATATTGCAGTACTCCACCCAGTCGCTGAACTCCTGGACGGTGCCGCTGCCCACATTGCCGGACAGATAGGGCTGGCACCCCAGCTGGCGGCACAGCTCCATAAACTCATGGGTACCGAAGCGGTTGTCCTCGGTGACGCCGCCCCAGTTGGTATTGACGATGGTCTTTCTCCCCTCCAGGGGGCCGATGCCGTCCTGCCAGTGGTAGGTGTCGGCAAAGCAGCCGCCGGGCCAGCGGAGCACGGGGATATTCAGTGCCTTCAGCGCCTCCACCACGTCGGTGCGCATCCCGTTGACATTGGGGATGGAGGAGTCCTCCCCCACATACAGCCCGCCGTAGATGCACCGGCCCAGATGCTCGGCAAAGTGGCCGTAGATGTTCCGGTTGATGGTACCCTTGGAGCGGTTGGGATTGATGATGATACGCACGGGGTTTCCTCCTTACCGGGATTCGATCACGCTGCCGTAGGGCGCCAGGTCAAACTCGGCGTCGCCGCCGTCGGTGTTCACGTGGACGTGCTGGGGCTGATCCGTGTTGTTGATGACGATCAGCTTCCGATCCGCCGGGTACCAGGCGCACTCGGCGGCGGGGCTGTCGGTGAGCCAGGTCTGCTCCAGGCCCTTTCCGCTGGCCCACAGCATCAGGTTCAGCAGCATCCGGGCGTTGGCGTTGTTGAACTGGAAGCTGCTGAGATACACACCGCACCCCTTGCCGAACCTGTGGGCGGTGATGGTGGGCAGCCCGCCGGCAGAGGCCAGCACCCGCGTCGTGCCATCGGTCAGGTAGAGGTTGTCCAGCCCCTTGACGCCGCTCCCCTCCGGGAGCAGACCGGGGACGTTCTCCACGTCGAACTGCCAGCGGCCGTGGCACACCCGGGCGCCGGTGTCCCGGTCGATGCCCAGCACATGGCGCATCCGGAAATTGCCCCAGCTGCCGGCCAGGGCGGTGGGCTCGCCCACGCCCAGCAGCACGCCGCCGCCGTGAACCCATTCCGTCAGCGCGGTGACCAGTTTGGGATCCGCCCAGGCCTCGCCGCCGCTCCAGGCGGTGCCGGCCCGGCCGGCGTTGATGACCACGTCCACGCCGTCCAGCGCGCCGTTTTTGGCCGCGTCAAAGTCGATGAACTCCACATCCACCGGCAGGCCGGACAGGGCCTCGTTGACGTGGATCAGATCGTGCATATATGTCTCATGGAAGTGGCCGGACAGCGTCCAGGGCCGCAGGGCGCCCCAGCAGTGGAGCACCGCCACCTTCAGCGGCAGCACGGCGGGGCCGCCGTCCTCCTGGAGGGTGCGCAGGGTGCGGAACTCGTCCGCCACCTCGGCGATGTAGTCCACAAAGTCTGGGAAGTCCTCGGTCAGGTGGAGGTAGCCGCCCAGGCCGATCCGGTCGATCTTGGCCCGCAGCAGGCCCCGGCGCACGTTCACCCAATACTGCTGGGCGTCCCGGGTGGGATTGCCGCCCTCCATAAAGGTGGGCGCGCCGCCCAGGCCCGTGGGGAACAGATAGGGGTGCAGGCGCAGCTCATGGGTCTTCGCCGGAACGCCGGCGCACAGCCGCACCTCATATCCGGAGAAGACGCACTTGATGATGCCGTCGAAGCCGAACTCCGGGAAGTGGGGGCCGTAGGGCTCCACGCCCACCCAGCTGTCGTCATAGAACACATAGGCCTTCTTGCCGTAGCGCTGAACCAGCTCCACCAGCTTGCGGCCGAATTCCACCACGAACCGCTGGGTGAAGGCCATGTAGTCCCGCTTGTGGCCGGTGGGCGGCATATGGGTGACCTGCAGGTCACCCCGGTTGATGAAGTCCTCCGCCGTCAGGGCGTAGCCGCACTCCGCCTCAAAGTCCGCCAGCGCCTTTTCGCTGACGGTGAAGTCGTAACTGCCCCAGTCGGTGAACAGGGTGCGGTTCCGCTCGTCGGCGCCCCAGATCCACACGAAGTTGTAGAACATGCTGGTAAAGCGCACCACCGTGGTGGCGGGGTGCTCTTTGCACCAGTTCTCCAGCCAGTTGTAGAGGTACTCCTGCGCCGCGGGCAGCCGGGGATCGATGGGGATGAGGTGCTCCTTGTCCCAGCTGTTGGTGACGTGGTTGTACATGGAGATCTCTTCCCACATCCGGTAGGCCAGGAAGCTCACCGTGTAGGTGTGATAGGGGGCCGTCCCCTTCACCGTGACCACGCCCTCCCGGTAGCTCCACCGCTCCGCCGGGATGAGGACGCCCTCCGTGCGATCCCACACCTGCCAGTATTTGCGGGCGGCCTCGCCCTCGTTGATCCTGAACTGCTCCCGGAAAAAGTCCGCCAGCAGGTCGATGTCCAGGGTGTCCCCCTCGGCGCACTTGGGCTCGGTGGACAGGAAGGTCTGCTGGACGCACTCCGGGTGCTGACGGGCGAACTCGTTGTGCTCCCGGATGATGCAGATGGTGGAATAGATGCCATACCCGGCGTTCAGCAGTTCCGGGGACAGCTGGGTGCCGTCGCTGTCACGGATGACGTCGGCGCCCCAGACTTTGGCGAGCCGGAGGGTCAGATCCTCGCAGTTGGCCTCGCCGGGCAGGGTAAAAGAGCCTGTTGTGTGTAAACTCATAGCGATTCCCTCTCCTCAAAATTGTATATGAATTTTATCATATTTCAATCCTTTTTGATATGTCATTTTAGACACAATGCTGTGCAATTTCGCTCATTTATAACAGGCCCCTCCGCCCGGCAAATTCGGAGGGGGCGAGCCGCCCTGTCACAAACCGCCGAAAAAAACCACACGATCCGGCGAATTAGGCATGGTACAATCACGCGATCTGTGCTAAAATGATGTTATCATAATCGCACCGCGTTTCCCAACATCACCACAGAACGGAGCGGATCACAATGCCAAGACATCCACGCAGGATCATCGAGCGCAGAGATTACGCGCTGTCTCCGGATTTCCCCGTTTTGGTTCTGACCGGCGACAGATGGCACATCTCAGACGTCCGCTCGCCCGTCCTCCATTTCCACAACTGCATCGAGATCGGGCTGTGCCACTCGGACAGCGGCGTGCTGGAATTTCAGGACGAAAACCTGCACTTCAAGGCGGGGGACGTGACGATGATCTCCGGCGGCATCCCCCACACCACCTATTCCTCCCAGGGCGAATCCAGCCGCTGGAGCTATATCTTTTTCGACCTGAGCCAGATCCTGGCCGCGTCCGGCTATATACCGGAATCGGATCACTTTTTCCAAATGCTCAACAACGTCCGGATGATCACCAGCCAGGAGGAGGATCCCCATCTGGCCCCGCTGGTGGAGGATATCATCTATGAAATGCAGAATGAGCACACCCACTACAAACACTGTGTGCGCGGGCTGATGGAGTGTCTCATCTGCAGGCTGTCCCGCCATCTGGCCGGCGGCGTCGCCGAGGACAGGCCGTCCCGCTCCCTCCCCATCGCCCCCGCGCTGCAATACGTGGCGGATCACTACGCGGAAAACTTCCGCATCGACGCCCTCGCCCGCCAGTGCGGCATGAGCGTCTCCTACTTCCGCCGCGTCTTCACCGAGATCATGGGCGAGGGCCCGCTGGAATACGTCAACAACACCCGGATCAACCGCGCCTGCACCCTACTTCAGCACACCGACCTGAACATCCTGCAGGTATGCGAATCCGTCGGGTTCTGCTCCCTGTCCAGCTTCAACCGGCACTTTCTGGCCATGATGGGCCAGCCCCCCACGGTCTGGAGGAAGAACGCCCAGGTGAACAAGCCCCAGAGTCTCCGCGCCTACAGCGGCTGGCTGGTGCCGCCGCCCATCGACGCCGGGTAACGTCCGCAGAAAATCAGGCGAGGAGGGCGAACCGCCATGTCCATGCAGATGAATCGCAATACCGTCGTATTCCCGCCGCGGGGGGCCACGGACAACGACGCCGCGGTGGCCAACGCCGTCTCCATCCTCCGCCGGGACATCGCCCGCCGGTTTCTCCCCGGGGACGCCCCGGCGGGGAATATCGTCCTGGCTGTGGCGCCTATGGCTGAACCCGAGGCCTGGGCCATGGAGATCGCCGGCGGTACCCTCACCCTCCGGGCCGGGGACGCCCTGGGCTTTGTCTACGGCCTGCTGTACATCAGCGAGACCTTCCTGAAGATCCGGCCCTTCTGGTTCTGGATGGATCAGCGGATCGAGCCCTGGCCCGGCGTCGAGCTGCCGGAGGGCGTCTATACCTCCCGCCCCTTCCCCGTCCGGTATCGCGGCTGGTTCCTCAACGACGAAGTCCTGCTGGACGCGTGGCGTCCCAACGGCGACCCGGAGCTGGGCTGGCGCATGGCGCTGGAGGCGCTGCTCCGGTGCGGCGGCAATCTGGTGATCCCCGGCACTGACCAAAACTCCCACATCCATCGCCCGCTGGCCGCCGGGATGGGCCTTTGGATCACCCACCACCACGCCGAACCGCTGGGCGCGGAGATGTTCCTCCGCGCCTATCCGGATCAGGATCCGGACTACAGCGTCCACCCGGAGCTGTTCCACGCCCTGTGGGGGCGGGCGGCGGAGGAGCAGAAGGATCAGAAGGTGGTCTGGTGCCTGGGCTTCCGGGGGCAGGCGGATATGCCCTTCTGGGCCCACGACACCCAGGGCCGCTTCGACACCGACGAGAAGCGCGGCGCGCTGATCTCCCGGGTCATCGCCCTGCAGCAGGAGATCGTGCGAAAGCACGTCGCCCACCCGGTGTTCTGCACCAACCTCTACGGGGAGGTCATGGAGCTCTACGGAAAGGGCTGCCTGACCCTGGATCCGGACATTATCCTCATCTACGCGGACAACGGCTACGGGGCTATGGTCTCCCGCCGCCAGGGCAACCACGACCCCCGTATCCCCGCCCTCCCGGCGGAGCCCGCCGCCCACGGGGGCATCTACTATCACGCCTCGTTTTACGATCTCCAGGCCGCCGGGCACATCACCCATCTGCCCAACCGGGTGGACTATGTGAACGGCCAGCTGGATCAGGTGCTGGAGAAGAACCTGCGGGAATTCTGGATCGTCAACTGCTCCAACGTCCGGCCCCACGTCTACCTCCTGGACGCCATCCGCAAGAAGTGGGCGGGGCGGGACATCTCCGACGGGCAGCACAGCGCGGAGTTCGCCGCGGACTACTACGGCGGCGCGCCCCAGGCGGCCCGCGCCTGGCGGGACTACCCCGCCGCCATGCTCCCCTTCGGCCCGGAGCAGGATCAGCACGCCGGGGAGCAGTTCTATACGGAGATCCCCCGGCTCATCGCCCACGCCCGCATCCGGGGGGACGACACGGCGCACGGCCTGTTCTGGCTCGCCGGGGAGCGCCCCCTGGTGGAGCAGACGGCGTACTTCTCCGGCCTGTGCCGGGACAATCTCCCCAGGATCCAGGCGTATGTGTCCGGCCTGGAGCGGGACGCGGCGGCGCTGAGCGGGGAAACCCGGCAGCTCTTTGACGCCACCGTCCTCCTCCACGGCAGGCTGCAGCTGCTGGGCACCCGGGGCGGGATCGACCTGGGCAGAGGGTTCCGCGCGCTGGAGGCGAAAGACTATCTCTCCGCCTTTCTGGCCTTTGGGGACGGCGCCCGGTGCTTTCTGGACGCGGATCGGCTCCTGCGGGCCGGCGAGTACGGCGTGTGGGACGGCTTCTACGCCAACGACTGTCTGGCGGACTACAAGCACACCGCCTATCTGTTCCAAAAGCTGATGGGGCTGGCCCGGGAGCTGGGGGACGACCCCAGCCACCACCGCTGGTACCGTCTGGCGGTGTTCCCGCCGGGAGAGCGGGAGATCCGCACCATTCTGGTGCACCACAACCACATGACCGACTGGGCGCTGTACCAGGCGTTTCAGAAGTGTGAATGGGATATCGGAGCCAAGCGGTATTGAACTGAAAAACGGAAAGAAGGTCTATTTATGGCAGACAGACCCCTTACCCTGGCAGTACAGGCCTGCGACACCATGATGCGCGCCTACGCGGCGGCGGATCTGCCCCCGCGGGGCCACTTCCACTATCACCAGGGCGTATTTCTCTCCGGCGTATACAAAACCTTTTGCCTCACGGGAGAGGAGAAGTATTTTCGGTACATGAAGGACTGGATCGACTCCGTTTTCACGGAGGACGGCAGGATCCGCAACCCCTACGACCACGGGGATCTGGATGACATCCAGCCCGGCATCCTCCTGTTCCCCCTTCTGGAGCGAACCGGGGATCGGCGCTATGAGGCCTGTATCCGGTCGGTGGCCGCCCAGATCCCGGACATCCCCCTGTGCCGGTGCGGCGGCTTCTATCACAAGGTGCGCCTCACCGGGCAGATGTGGCTGGACGGGCTGTACATGCTGGGCCCGTTCATGTGCGGGTATGGCCGGCGGTTCGGCCGGCCCGACTACCAGACGAAGACAGTGGAGCACGCGCGCCTCATGCGGGAACACACGCGGGACGAGAAGACCGGCCTTTGGAAACACGCCTGGGACGAGACAAAGTCCGCGCCGTGGTGCGATCCCGCCACCGGCCTCTCCCCGGAGTTCTGGGGCCGCTCCATGGGCTGGGTGCCCGTGGCTCTGCTGGACGACGCAGAGGAACTGGCGCCGGACGATCCGGGCCGTGAGGAACTGAAAACCATCGCCGTGGAGCTGCTGGAGGCGCTGAAGAAGTACCAGGGCCCCGATGGCCGCTGGTGGCAGGTGGTGGACAAGGTGGGGCAGGACGGCAACTGGCCGGAGAACTCCTGCACCTGCCTCTACGCCGCCGCCATTGCCCGTGGGATCCGCACGGGCCTGCTGGATCGTGCCGAGTGGTATCCCGTCGCCCGGCGGGCCTACGAAGGGGTAGCCGCCAGCCTCACCCGGAAGGGCGAGGATCTCCAGGTCGGCAACGTGTGCATCGGCACCGCCGTGGGCGATTACGCGTTCTACTGCGCCCGGCCCTGCTCCGTTAACGACCTCCACGGCGTCGGCGCGTTCCTCCTCATGTGTACCGAGCTGGATCCGATCTGGGAAAAATGATATAAAGACATGCCCGCACGTACCGTGCGGGCATGCTTTTTTTATGCTCTATTCAACGACGATGTCCATCCGGGCCGGCTTCAGGCCCGGCGCGGCGGCGGTGAGCGTCACCGTGCCGGGGGCCGTCAGCCGCAGGGCGGCGCTTGTCCGGCCCTGGAACAGATGGATCGTGCGGGCGTCCATTCCCTCCGGCCGCCCCAGATCGCCGTTGTCCGTGCCGAGGATCGTCCCGGCGCCCTCCACTGTAAAGGCCACCTGCTCGTCCGTGTGAAACACGGGGTTCCCCTCCCCGTCCAAAGCGCGGACCTTGCAGAGCAGCTGGAACGGCATGGGCCTGCCCGCGCCGTCCCGCCGGAGGGTGATGGCGCGCCGCGGGCTGTCAAACACGAGGGCGCTCGGTGCGCCGGGGGTGACCAGCTCGTCCCGGCATACCTCCCTGCCGTCCCTCAGCCCGACGACGGTGATCCGCCCCGGCGTCCAGGGCAGCCAGCCCCGGACGATCCGGTTGGGGTAGTCCCTCACCGGCCCGGAGCGG
>CANQZJ010000020.1 GCA_947628315.1 uncultured Oscillospiraceae bacterium | reverse complement strand
GCGCCCGTCCGGGGCGTCACCTGCCAGGGCTATAAGGACGACAGCTGCTGGGCCCGGGGCCAGGCCTGGGGCGTGTACGGCACGGCCATCAGCTACACCTACACCCGCCGGCCTGAGTACCTGGACGCCTTCCGCCGGGTGCTGGCCTATTATCTGGACCAGCTGCCCGCGAACATGATCCCCTACTGGGACATGACCTTCACCACCGGCGACGACGAGCCCTGGGATTCCTCCTCGGCCTCCATCGTAGCCTGCGGCCTGCTGGAGGCGGCCAAATTCGTCCCCGCTGAGGAAGCCGAGACCTTCCGCACCCTGGCCGGGCAGATGCTCTCCAGCGTTGCCAGCCTGTGCGCGGTCAAGGAAGGCCCCGCCGGCATCGGCCTTGTGCGCCACGGCACCTACAGCAAAAAGAGCCCCTACAACACCTGCACCCAGGAGGGCGTGGACGAGTGTGTCAGCTGGGGCGACTACTTCTATATGGAGGCCCTGACCCGCTATACCCGGGACTGGAAGCCTTACTGGTGAGCACCATGGAACTGAACGACAGAAAAGACTTTGCCGCCCTGATGCATAAGCTCTTGGACCCGCTGGTGCCTCTCTATTCCCCCGGCGGGGCGCGGCTGATGCTGGGCGAGACGGGCGTCACCTACGATAAGCCCGCCATCGGTCTGGAGGGCTTTTCCCGGCCCCTGTGGGCCCTGGCTCCCTTCTGGCTGGGTGGGGGCCGCTGGCCGGAGATGGAGGCCATTTACCAGAAGGGCCTGGCCGCCGGGACGGACCCGGCGGGCCCGGAGTACTGGGGAGACACGAAGGACTACGACCAGTGCTTCGTGGAGATGGCCGCCATCGCCTGCGCCATCCTGGAGGTGCCCAAGCTCGTCTGGGAGCCCCTGGAGGACGGGGCAAAGCGAGACCTTGCCCGGTGGCTTTACTCCATCAACGAGCACTTTGTCCCCCACTGCAATTGGCTGTTCTTCCGGGTGCTGGTGAACCTGGCCCTGGAGCGGGTGGGCATGCCCTTCGACGGCGGGGCCGTGGAAAAGGACCTTGCCGAGATGGACGGCTGGTACGTCTCCGACGGGTGGTACACCGACGGCCCGGCGGACCAAAAGCCCCAGAAGGACTACTATATCCCCTGGGCGCTGCAGTACTACGGCCTCCTCTACAGCGTGTTCGCCGCGGAAAAGGACCCGGCGCGGGCGGCAGTCTACCGCCGGCGGGCCATGGAATTCGGCGTCAGCTTCGCCGCCTGGTTCGATGAAAACGGCGCCGCCCTCCCCTATGGCCGGAGCCTCACCTACCGCTTCGGCCAGTGCGCGTTCTATTCCGCCTGCGTCTGGGCGGGGCTGGAGCCCCTGCCCCTTCCCGTGATGAAGGGCATCATCGTGCGAAATCTCCAGTGGTGGCTGGATAGGCCCATCCTGGACCGGGACGGGGTGCTCACCATCGGCTACTGCTATCCCGACCTTTACATGTCCGAGCGGTACAACGCCCCCGGCAGCCCCTACTGGGGCATGAAGAGCTTCCTGCTGCTGGCCCTGCCGGAGGACCATCCCTTCTGGCGGGCGGAGGCCGCAATCCTCCCGGCGGACATCGCCGCCCCGGGCGTATACCCCCAGCCCGCCACGGGGCTTCTTTTACAGCGCCTGCCCGACGGCCAGCTCAATGCCTACGCCGCCGGCGAGGTGGAATATTCCGAGCACGGCCAGTTCGCGGAGAAATACGCCAAGTTCTGCTACAACACCCGTTTCGGTTTCTCCGCCAGTAGAAGTTATGTAAACTTAGAGCAGGCCGCGCCGGACAGCATGCTGGCCTTCGTCCTGCCGGGAAAGGACGGGGGCTGGACCTTCGTCCGCCGCCACAGCGAGAGCTTTCAGCTCTATGCCGACCGCCTGGTCAGCGTATGGCGGCCCATGCCCGGCGTGCGGGTCACTACTGAACTCATCCCCCGGGAGGGCGGACACATCCGCCGTCACACCGTCCAGAGCGACATCGCCTGCGAAGCCTATGACTGCGGCTTTGCCGTGCCCAAATTCGCCCCCGGTTTCGCCCAGCGGGCGGAGGGAGTTGAGGCCGAGGCCCGCAACGACTCTGCCGCCTGCTGTGTCCGGTCCCAGGTGGGCGGCGGCGAGGGCGTCATCCTGGAGGCCTGGCCCAACACCAGCCTCTACAGCCCCAACACCGTCATTCCGGCGGTGCGGTACGATATCCGCCCGGGCACGGCGGAGATAGAGACTTATGTAAACTCCCATGTGGGATGAACGACATGGCAAAGGAGAGCGCGTCTATGGCGGCTGAACGCCATGAGGGCACAAAAAACGCCCGCGGGGCGCGGGCCAAAAACTGGTGGTACTATCACTGGAAGATCGTGCTGCTCCTCCTGGTGCTGGCCGTCATCGGCGCCGTATGCGCCGCACAGTTTTTGGGCCAAAAGGAGCCGGATATGTCCGTGGGCTATGCGGCCCGGGAGGAGCTGCCGCCGGACACCGCCGCCGCGCTCGCCAAAGCGCTGGCGGTCCTCTGCCCCGACAGGGACGGGGACGGCGAGGTAACAGTGGCGCTGGAGCAGTTCGCCGTGGACCTGGGAGGAAATGCCGCCCCGGCGGACATGAACGCCCAGATGGCCGGTATCACCCTCATGACCGGGTTCATCTATGACGCCGGCGGGGCAAATCTGTTCTTCCTGGAGGACCCGGAGGGCTTCCAGCGCCGGACCGGCGCCCTGCGGTATCTGGACGGCACCGCCCCCGATGAGGCGAACGCCTACGACGCGGCGAACTGGCGGAAGATGGTCTATGCCGTGGCCGACTGTCCCGTGCTGGCGGGGCTGGACCTGCCGGAGGGGCTGTACATCGGCCGGTGCGCCCCGGGGAGCCGGGCCGACCCGGATTACGCGGCGGCCATCGACGGGCTGTGGGCGGCCCTCACCCAGGGTGCCGTACCCCTCGAAAACTGAAACAGGACCTCTTGTGTACGTACACAAGAGGTCCCTTTTTATTCTTTTGTCTCGTCGTCCCTGAGGCTGGCGGCGTATTCCTCCGCCCGCTGTTCATGCAGGGCCCGGATGGCGTTTTCCAGGTCGAAGGCCTTGTCAAGATGGGGGTATATCACCATGAGCCCGCCGGACAGGGGCAGCCACAGGTTGGTGATGACCACCACCAGCATGCTCACCGGGAGAAAGACCATCACCAGCGCGAGATAGACAAGGCAGATAAGCGACGCCCCCAGGGTGGGGAGCAGATGGCCCAGCGTCAGAAACAGCGCGTTTTTCGCGACGTAGGAAAAGGGCTGGTCAAAAAGCGGTATGAGCGCCCACATCCACAGGAAAAACCCGGTGGTGAGCACCGTCCCCGCCAGAAGCAATGCCAGGATGAGCATCCCGGACCCGCCGGGGGCCACGTGGCGGAAGATGAAGTACTGCAGGCCGAACACCAGCGCGCACAGCGCCCCCGGAAGAAGGCTCTGCCGGGCGTTTTTCTTAAGGGCGTCCCGCCAGTTGTAGGAGAACATCAGCGGCTCGTCCCTGAGGCTTCGCAGCAGCATGTCCATCAGCGCGCTCCAGAAGGGCCCCGCCAGCATCCCGCCCAGGATACATACAACTATCAGCACCAGCAGCAGGTGGCTGTTCACGGAAAAGTACATGCCGAAAAACCAGGGGATCATGGCCACGAAGGCCGCGAGGCCGCTGATCCAGAACGCCCCGAAGTCCCGCCCGGCTATCTCCCGCCAGCGGGCAAAGCCCTTCTTCCGGGGCGCGTTGGGGTCCACGCCCGGTCCGGGCCGGTCAAATCTCAGAAAGGGAAACACGCTGCCGTCACCTCCGCCGTTCCATGCTCATGACAGCAGTATATACCAAATCCCCCTCGCCCGCAATCCCCGCCGGGCGGCTACTCCCCGGTGAGCAGCCTGTAAAGCCACTTCCCCGACTGGGACAGGTTCTCCGGCGCAAAGCCGGACGTCTTCGTGCAGCCGCTTTGGAGGATGGCGCTGGACTCGTCCTTGTTGGACAGGTTCCAGTTTACATAACTTATCCCCAATTCGTCCATCAGCGCCACCCATATATCCGCCTGCTCCTCGTTCACCGCGCCGTTTCCGCTGGCGTCGCAGGTGCCGTACTCCGTGACGAATATGGGCAGTCCCGCCTCCGCCGCCGCCTTCATCCGCTGGCGCAGGTCGTCCCGGTGGGTGTCGGCGTAAAAGTGCAGTGCGTACATGATGTTGTCGTACCCGGTGATGGGGTCGGCCGCCGCCTGGTCCACCATCTGGCTCCAATTGGGCGTGCCCACGATGATGACCGCGTCCGGGTCGTTGGCCCGGATGACGGGGATGACCTCCAGGGCGTAGGCCTTCACCGCCGCCCAGTCAACGCCGCCGTTGGGCTCGTTGCATATCTCATAGAGCACATTGTCCTGCCCGGCGAAGGCGGCGGACATCTCCTCAAAGAAGGCAATGGCCTCGTCCTTGTGGGTGTTGGGGTCAAAGTCGGAGAGGATGTGCCAGTCCACGATGGCGTACATCCCCGCCTCCGTGGCATACCTGACGCCGTCCTTTACGAGCTTTTTCAGCGCCTCCTGGTCCCCGCCCTCGCAGTAGCCGCCGTACTCGGCCGTGTACATGGCCAGGCGGATGACGTTCGCGCCCCAGTCATGGAGCTCACGGAAGCAGTCTATGTTTACATAATCCGGATACCAGGCCAAGCCGTGGGTGCTGACGCCCCGCAGCTGCACCGGCCCGTTCCCGTCGCAGAGCCGGGCCCCCTCCACATGGAGCGGCCCCGGCGTCCCCGCCTCTGCCGCCAGGGCGGGACCCGGCGCCATGGCCGCCAGCGTCATGGCGGTCAGGATGGAAATGAGTTTCTTTTTCATATGGCTCCCTCCAAGTTCATTTGCATTGGATCAATTGTAACATCCCCGCGCCGCCATTACAAGCCATCCGGGCCGCTGAATGACGCAGGGAAGCGGCGCATGAGCGTGCCGCTCCCCTGTTTTCTTTCACTCTATCCCTGCCGGCGACGGAGGGCTGATACAGCCACGACCAGACCCACGCCCAGGACGGAGCCTGCCACGTTCAAAAGGGTCTCATCCCACTGCAGATGCCGCCCCGGTACGTACAGCTTTCCCACCTCGGCCGCCACGGCCAGCGCGGAGCAGGCCAGCGCCGCCATGATATAAGGCCAGGCCCGGCGCTCTGCACGGGGCAGGCTCACAGCCAGCGCCGCGGCGGCCAGGAGGCCGTCTATGAAAAACACGCCGAGATGGGCCGCCAGGCGCAGGCCCATATGAAACGCCGCCTGGTCCGGATATATGCCCACGCGGGCCAGCAGCCCCAGCAGGAACCGGGCCAGCTCCATGCTGAGCGCCCCGGTATCCTCCCCCGGCTGCCAGGACAGAAACAGGCTGAACCCCGCCCATCCCAGTGCCAGCAGCCACAGCACGGCCGCGGAGAGTTTACGTCTCATGTTCCCGGACGGGCTTTTCAAGGCTGTCCTCTCAGCATGGCCATGAACGCCTCCTTGTTCTCCTTCGCCGTGGTGGTGGGCCTGCCCAGGTCCGCCCGGGAGCCGATGGCGCACTTGGCCTCGATGAACGTCAGGCCCTCCCCCGCTTTGGCCTCCTTCAGCGCCGCGTCCAGCGTCTCAAAGCTGTCCGCGCAGGCCACATGCTCATAGCCGCAGCCCCGGGCGATCTGCGTAAGGTCTGTCTTTCCGGCGGCCGTGGGCATGCCGCCCACGGTCTCATGGGCGCCGTTATTGACGACGATATGCACCACATTCTTTGGTCTCACGGCCCCCATCACCGCCATGCTCCCCATGTGCATCAGCACGGCCCCGTCGCCGTCGATGATCCACACCTTTTTCTCCGGCTTTTGCAGCGCGACGCCCAGGGCGATGGAAGAGCTGTGACCCATGGAGCCGACCGTCAGAAAGTCGGTCCCATGGCTCTGGGCGCCCGCCTGGCGTATCTCAAAGAGCTCACGGCTGGCCTTGCCCGTCGTGGAGACCACCGGGTCCGTTCCCGTCACAGCCACGATGTGCCGGATGATCTCCTCCCGGCGCATCGTGTTGGCGTTTTTATACTCCACCCTGGCGTCAAATTCCAGAGCGCCCCTGCCGATGACGAAGGCGCACTGCTTTCCCCTCTCCCACAGCGCCCGGTATTCCCCGAGCTTGGAGCGCACCTCTTCTTCTGTGGTCTCTTGGCCGATGATGAAGCTGGCGATATCCATGTCCTCCAGGAGCTTTACCGTCACCTGGCCCTGGTAGATATGCTGGGGCTCGTCATGGACGCCCGGCTCGCCCCGCCAGCCGATGACGAACAGGCACGGGATGCCGTACACCCTGTCGTTCATCAGCGACGCCACGGGATTGATGATATTCCCCTCGCCGGAGTTCTGCATATAGACCACCGGCACCTTCCCCGTGGCCAGATGGTACCCCGCCGCCAGCGCCGCCGCATTACCCTCGTTGGCCGCGATGACATGATGCGCCGGGTCCGTGCCGTATTTTTGCATGAGCCAGTCGCAAAAGGGCCTCAGCTGTGAGTCCGGCACGCCGGTGAAGAAATCAGCGCCGATGGTTTCGATCAGCGATGTTGCTTTCATATCAAATTATCCTATCGTAAATTGTCTTCATATCGTCTTTGGGAATCCTCACCGGGTTGTTTTTCAGCCTTGTTTCGTTAACTGAATCGGCAAGGATCTTAAGGTCTTCCGTCTTGTTTTCGGAGCATGGAGAACTGAGTTCAAGTCTATGCAATAGCTCTTCAAACTTATCTATCGCCTGTTTGGGAGAAGCAGTCTTCATACATTTTGCGATCTCGTTAAATACACTGCTCAAGTGCTCTACGCCCCTATTATCGGCACAATTTTCAGGATGGTCAAGCATATATCTCCAGACTTCCGGCAGGCATATCGCGACCGCGTGGCCGTGAGGGAGGCCATACATCGACGTCAGCTTGTAACTCATGGCATGGGGCGCAGTCGTCTGCGTGATGTCGATCGCCCGCCCTGAATAATTCGCCGCACGCATTATTATTTCGGCAGAATCCTCCTCATTCTTAAAAATATAGTTCTCAAGTTCCTCAGTGATCAGGCTGACCGTCTGTTCTGAATCTTTCACACTCTCCTCAGTCGAATTTATTGACCAC
Source organism: uncultured Oscillospiraceae bacterium (assembly GCA_947628315.1). GTDB lineage: Bacteria > Bacillota > Clostridia > Oscillospirales > Oscillospiraceae > Enterenecus. Next base: position 27,674 of record CANQZJ010000020.1, on the reverse strand, counting down.
CAAGATTCTATTCCCTGGCAGAGCGCGTCCATCATCGTACATTTTTTCTGGTAGATCGGAAGAGTTTTCAGCACACTGCTGTCAAGAATCGCATAGTCTGGAACTATACTTGCATGTGAAACAGATTGCTTTTGCCCGTTAAAGTATATAACCGCGTGGCGCGTGGATTCGCTTCCAGTTCCGGCTGTCGTGGGAACGGCAAGTATCGGTATGTTCGTATTCTTAAAATCCTGTTCGAGATAGTTTCGGGTGCGATCCATGCCGCTGAAAAGCTTAATGCATTTGGCAACGTCTATAGCGCTCCCGCCGCCGACAGCGATTATAGCATCGCACTGACCGTTTCTAAATAGCTCGACGCCATAGCAAACGTCCTCATAAACCGGATTCGAAGTAAATCTATCAAACTTCACAAGCTCACATGGGAGTTGTTCAACAGTATCTTTAATGCCAAGATAAGGAAAAGAAGAATCACAGACAAGCAAGGCATTTTTGATACTAATTTTCGTGATTATCCCGCTTATTTCGGCACACGAGCCCTTTCCACAAATAGTTTTCTGTGCCATTTACTCCTCCTGGATCAGTGTGATAATATCTTTGATCGGTATAATCAGGTGCCCATGCGTTCAAGTGTTCTGACCGTGTAGACAAAAAGCTCAGTCGGTCCGCCCGTGTCGCGTTGAAGATGTTAGGCTTGGTGGTGAACTAAGGATCAGAAATCTCATCGTGGAATACTTGGTGCCTTTTTCTATCTCATCGGTCATTAAAAAGTAGATTCATGATTTTTGTATATATTTTCTCCGGCGTCAGACCGTATTTATTCAAAAGATTATCATATGTGTCAGGCTGGGGATATTCATCGCTTATGCCTATTTTTACAAGCTTCTGATGCATTGCATGCGCTGCCAAGACATCTGCCACCGCGCTGCCCAATCCTCCCACAACGTTATGTTCCTCCGCACTTACGGCCAATGGAATATCGGCAAAGCTGCATATGATTTCCTCATCAATAGGTTTAATCGAACCCATATTCACTACAGTGCAACCTATCCCGTCTTTTCTGAGCATTTCAATCGCCTTGATCGAACTGTGGACCTGCATCCCTGTGGCATATATCACGACATCTCTGCCGGTTTCCGCTACAACATCGCCTTTACCGATCCGGTAATCATAATCTTTGTTATAAATGCGGGGAATATTGTTTCCACCTGTCAACCTTATATAGAATGGTGCGTCCGTGGTGGATGCGGCCTCGATCATTTTTGCGGCTTCAAAACAATCTGCGGGTGAAAGTATCATGATATTCGGAATTGCCCTCATCATGGCTATATCGTCGAGCGCCATAGACGCAGCTCCCAGATCACCTGTTGCCAGGCCGGCAGAACCGCCTATGAGTTTGATCCCTAAACCCATCTCACCTATGCTCATTTTAATTTGGTCAGCGGCACGCAAGGTTATAAAAGGAGCATATGCAACTCCGAATGGAATAAAGCCTTCGTGGCAGATCCCGCTTATTATGCCGACAAGACTTTGCTCTGCAATACTTACTTGCAGACCTGATTCGCCCATTATCTGTATCAGCCCGAACCTGCTTCCCACATCCGCATAAGCTGCTATAATACGTGGATCCAGCTTACTTAGTTTTCCGAGCATAAAGCCAACGATGCCTCTGCTTCCCTGCGCATGTATTTCGCCTATCAGACCCTCATCATAACGCAACATTATTGTTACCTCTGATTTCAAGTATCGCTCTATTGTAAAGATCATCTGTCAGAACATTCTGATGCCATTCCGGCTCGTTTTCAGCAAAGCTTATACCCTTTCCTTTTACTGTATTGGCGACAATAGCATATGGCTTTCCTGCGCCGGCAAAGGATAACGCCCTGTCGATCTCGATGATCTTATGACCATCTATGGTAACGGCATCAAAGCCAAATGCCGACCATCTTTCTTCCATCATATCCATTCTGTTTATGTCATAAGTAAATCCGTCTATCTGCAAATTATTCCTATCAATTATCACAACAATATTGTCAAGCTGCAAATGTCCTGCGAGGGAAGCCGCCTCCCATACAGACCCCTCGTCGCATTCGCCGTCGCCCAAAAAAACGTACACCTTTGATGCCCTGTTATTCTTCTTTTTTAAAGCCCAAGCAACACCTACAGCATATGCAAGGCCCTGACCAAGACTTCCCGATGAAAACTCTATGCCGTAGTCTGTATTACGCGTGGTTTGCTTATAGTAAATATTACCGTCTCCCAGCAAATCGCCGATTTCGGACAGATCTTTAATGATGCCCACACGGTGCATAGCCGCGTACATTGCTATAGAACCCTGGCCTTTGCTCATGATCACTCTGTCTCTGAATTCACTTTTGGGATCATTTATATCAAAGCTGAGATATTCAGAATACAAGACCGCCAGCAACTCTACCAAGGACATGCAGCCTCCTAAATGAGCGGCGTTGTTTCCCAGGCGATAGCACATTTCGACTATGTCCTCCCGCATGCCATGAGCAACATCTGATATTTTATATATATCCAAACTTATTTGCCCCTCTCATAGTCCAAGATAGCCTGGTAGTCATCATAATAATCGAATTCTCTCCAGAAGTGGCCTTTGGCGTCTATGAAGTCAATTTTCACTTTCTTCTGCATATTGAGAGAAATAACCATATCTTCAAAGTATTTATTGAAACGTTCATTTTCAATATACTCTTCTGTTAATGATTTGATATCCGGGGCCATTTCCTTTCGTATACAGGTTATCCCCATGTACTCAAAAGTTCTATTTTCGTAAGGGATATCAGGACCGTATTCCGTTATTATCCCGTCGCTGTCGACTGAGAAATAAAAATCCCCGTTTTTTATTCTGTCGCTTGCAACTACCATGGATATCATTTCATTTGAATCAGCGACCATATCAAGAAATTCTTTTGGATAATAGAGATCTGCGCTCGTAAGCAGAATATCGTCATTCCCAAATTCTTCTCTTGCAAACCAGAGGCTTACTATGTTATTCGTAATAGAGTAAAAAGGATTCTCATAGTATTTTACCGGAAGTCCTTTTAACGCTTCTTTGATGCGTTCCTTTTTATAACCGATGCATGCAACAACTTGGATATTCTTTTCGAGCATATTTATAACGCTGCGTCTTATTATCGGCGTACCATCATCCAATGGCAGTGTGGATTTAGGGATTCCGTTGATCTTGTCAGCAATACGGCTTCCTACTCCCGCCGCCATAATAAGTGCTCTCATATCCTTCTCCTAACAGTAACAATATCCGCCGTCGATCCTGACATTTGCGCCGTTGATGTACGGGTTATTGATCATTTCCCAGCATAAACTCGCGATCTCCTCGGGATGCGCAAATCTATGGAGCGCTATTTTGTCTTCTATCCTTTTCCTGTGATCAGGCGACTTAGCGTTTTGCCATGATGTTTCAACAAAGCCTGTTATCACGGCGTTTACCGTTATCCGTTTGGGTTCAAAGAATTTTACAAGCTCCTTTGCCATTTGGTGGACAGCCGCCTTAGAGACCCCATATGCCAAAGACCGCGCATGAGGATATACGCCGCATATCGAACCGATGAATATGACTCTTCCTCTATCTGCGGCTATGTTATTGTATAAGCCCTGTGTGATATAAAAAGGAACATTGACATTCGTGTTCATAACATGTTCCCATTTTTCCTTGGTGATCTCTTCAACGGGGCTAACATCTGTGATTCCGGAATTGAGCACAAGACAGTCAATGCATGTCACAGTATCGAGGACCTCTTTAACAAACGCTTGGGCATTGTCATAGCTTGACAGTTCACACTTTATTATTTTAAATTGGTCTCTATTCCCTTTGTGTGCTTCTGCAAATTCTTTGGCGCCAATATCGTCTTTCGCGTAATTGACAAACACATACCAGCCCTCGCTCAAAAGTTTCTCGGCGACAGCTTTCCCAATGCCTTTTGTTGAACCTGTTACAACAGCATATCGCATGCGACTGCCTCCCTTTTAACTGCGGTAAAACATCAATAGTTCTATATTATACACGAGAACAATGACCGATATTTAAGGATGTCGATCCACGCTGAGGAGATTTCATCATTTTCTGCAAATGACCTTTGTAACGTTATGGAAGGATCTTCGATTCGCAGAATGTATCGGTAATGATTTAAGTCAGCATGATCAACAAACCAATTATGCGCTTCAAACTGAACCTTCTTATTCTGGCACATCTCCAGCAACCGGTCATAATCCTCCCTGGGCATACCAAAATCCATATCATCATCCCAAGGTATAAAGCCCTTATGCCGAACCGCGCCTAAAAACGTTCCGCTCAGCATGTAATATCTAAGGTCGTGTTCATCGCAAAACGCCACAAATTTCTTTGCCATCCCAAGCTCTGCAAGCTGGAGTTTTCTTAATAGAGTCTTTTCCATTTTTCTCATTCCTTTACGCATATTAGCTCAGGCTTATCCACATGCATATTTTTCTCTGATTCCGGAGGTATTCTCATATAATCTCCATATAACTGCCTCAGATAAGTGTTTGCGTCAGACGGTCCGATCAACAACTCACCCTCGAATTCATAAGGAACACCGGTTGCGAACACCTCATGCCGGAACATCTCTTTGAATTTATAGGCGCCCATTCCATTGATGATCCATGCAGATGTACTAAACGGATATTTTGTAAATAGCTCGTGCAGTTTTCGGATCCATTTATGTGTGTCGCCGTTCAGACCGAACCCAGTAAGCAGCGCAACTTTGATAATGAACTTTTCCACTAACGTTAGATGCCGCTTCATGTTTACTTTCTCTATGGTTGACAAGTGGTACATCGCCCGCGTACACAGAATTCTCAGCATATGTATCTTGCGCTTTATCCAGTTTCCAGGCATTCCGTCCAGCGGGTAGATGTCGACCCAGACAAACTCCTCGCGTTCCACCATGGTGCCAGCCCGTTTTACCTTATATCTGGTATCTGCAATCCGCGAAAAATAATAATGATGGTTCAGATTGCCGTCATCAGGGTCATTTGTGATAATACGTATGTGCTCAGGAAGGATCTTCGCAACGCCTTTTATAAAACGATCGTAATCCTCGCGCGGAATTCCTATATCAAAATCATCGTCCCATGGAATAAATCCCTTATGGCGAACTGCCCCCAACAAAGTACCACCGAGAATATAATATCTGATGTTAGTTTCATCCAAAAACAGCTTGATGATCTTGACAATTTCCCAAATAATGTTTTGGACTTCAGCTCTTTTCTCAGCCTTGCTGATTCCAACTGTTGGATTTTTTGTTTCTTCCACCAAGTGCACCTCACAATTGTCTCGCTGCCTGCATATCCGCTTTCATTTTCCGCATCCTCTTTCCAGACGGCCGGTGTTCACTCCTCGGGGATGAGGGTTATGATATCCCGGATGGGCATGCAGATGTCGTCGCATTCCTTCGCCCGGTGGTTTTCCAGGATGAGCCGCGCCGCGTTCTGCATGGCGGGAAATCCTGCCCGTGTCAGCTGGTTGGCGTAGATGACGACGTTCGCGCCACGGGCTTTGAACTCCTCCTCCGTCACCGTGTTGAACGTCGTAGGCACCACGACCACGGGCGTCACGCCGTCCTCTTCCCGGAAACGTCTGAGAAACTCAAATATCTCCGCCGGGTCCTTCTTCCGGCTGTGTATCATGACCGCGTCGGCGCCCGCCCCGACATAGGCACGGGCGCGGGTCAGCGCGTCGTCCATGCCCCGCTCCAGGATGAGGCTCTCGATGCGGGCGCAGATCATAAAATCCTTTGTCTTTTGGGCACGCTTTCCCGCCGCGATCTTTGCGCAGAAATCTTCGACGCTGTCCTGGGTCTGCTCCACCTCCGTGCCGAAAAGGGAGTTCTTCTTGAGGCCTGTTTTATCCTCAATGATGACCATGGACACGCCCATGCGCTCCAATGTACGGACCGTGTATACAAAATGCTCGGTGAGCCCGCCGGTATCCCCGTCGAAGATGATAGGCTTGGTGGTGACCTCCATGATGTCGTCTACGGTCCGCAGGCGGCTGGTCATGTCCACCAGCTCGATGTCGGGCTTTCCTTTCGCCGTGGAGTCGCACAGGGAGCTGGACCATATGGCGTCGAACTGGAAGGTCCTGCCGTCCTTGAGCACCGTCGTTTTCTCGGCGATAAGGCCTGTGATGCCGCTGTGCGCCTCAATGGCCGTGACCAGGCCCTTCATGGACAGGAGCTTTTTCAGCCGCCCCCGGCGGTAATCCGGCATGGCCAGCTGCTGCCGGCCCATCTTATCCAGTTCCTCATATTTCTTATCCGCGGAATACGGGAACTCCACCAGCTCGCCGCCATACTCGGCCAGCACGGAGATCACCTCGTCCCGGATGGGCTTCTGGAAGCCCCCCCGCCAGTTGTCCCCGTGGACCACATAGGCGGGCCGGAGCTGCCGGAGCATGTCCGCGTAGCTCAGTGTCTTCTGCTCCACGACCTCCGCCACGCCGGCGATGCTCCCTACCAGCGCCTTGCGCTCCTCGCAGGGGATCAGCGGGAAGCGCTTATAGCTTGCTACCGCCTCATCGGACAGCACGCCGATGACGAGCCTGCCCAGGCGGGCCGCCTTTTTTATGATGGCGATATGGCCGCCATGGAGGATATCCGCCGAAAAACACATGTACACAATGCGGCTGTTGACCCTTCGCAGCTCCTCCGATACCGCGGCCAGGTCCTCCGGCATATCGACCTCCGCGCAGAGCTTGTCCTTTACGTCCAGTCCGCGGATTTCGCACCTGTCCGAAACCTCGTTGAAGGCGTCCTCCGCGTAGCAGCTCCGCCTGCCGCTTTCGCAGTAAGAGCAGACAGCGTCGAGCCAGACCGCCCAGTCGGCCTTTTTCAGCTTATACAGCGGCTGGGCCGCCAGCGCATCCCGGAAAAAATCAACGCCGATCTTCCGGATGCGGCCGCCGCTCATGACGGCCTTAAAGTCCTTTTCCGGCAGGGGCTTGGTTGAACTGACCGCCATACAGCTTCCGGCGCCGGCCAGCACCGCGTCCAGCACATGCGTCTCAAAGACCATGTCCCCGTGCAAAAGCAGTATGTCGTCGTCCCGCAGATATCCGCGGGCGCAGTAAATGGAATAGATATAGTTGGTCGAGGCATAGTCCGGGTTGTTGACGCAGGTGACGCGGACCGGCAGTCCAAGGGACCGGCAGTAACCTTCCAGCACCTCGTGGCAGTATCCCGTCGTCATCACGACGTCTTTGATCCCGGCCTCTGCCAGCAGCCGAAGCTGCCGGCTGAGGATCGTCTCCCCGCCGCCCAGCTCCGTCATACACTTCGGATGCTCCGAGGCCAGGACGCCCATCCGCCGCCCCAGGCCGGAATTTAGAATAAGAGCTTTCAAGGATATCACCCCATTCACACCTCGCACGGTCACTTCGCCGCTAGGGCCTTTTGTTCTTCTTCAGGGACCCGGCATACCGCGTGAAGAACAATGCCGCAAAAATGAGGACCGCCAGGCACAGTGCATAGCGGATAACAGGATATCTGTATATCCAATTGCATGCCAGCGCGACGCCCACCAATATCAGCGACAGCAGCCCCACATGCTTCATGTCGTAGACCGGGCTCTGCACCACTTTTTTCATAGCCCAATAGTCGGCCGCCGCCTGCAGGAGATAGCAGACGAGCGTGGTATACCCTGCGGCGATGTATCCGCATCGGGGAATGAACACATAGTTGAGCGCGATGTTCAGGACCGCGGAGCTCACGCTGGCGTACATGACGTACCTGGGTCTTTTGTAATAGTAGATGACATTGGCATAAATGAAATACTGGACCTGAAAAAACACGCCGGCCACTACCGGCGGAATGGCATAGACCGCCTCCATGTACTCCTTCGTGGCCATGACGGCCACGACTTCGGGCCCCAGCATGATCACCGCGGCGCAGAGTACCGCCACGCCTGTCAGGATAGGCATGGTCACATCAGAAACCGCCTTATGGTCGTTCTCCTTACACCTCTCATATGTGTACGGTATGAGCGAGGCGTTTACGGAGGACCACACTATATTCGCGATGGACGCCACCGAATACGCCACGCTGTAATGGGCCGTGGCGGCGTCACCCACGAGCTTTGCTATCATCAGCTTGTCGGAGCCGCCAAGAAGGCTCCCGGACAGATAGTGCGGGATAAGCGGAAGATTGAAGAAGAACGCGCTCCGCCAGTAGTCCACGCGCACCCGGCCCTTTACCTTCAGGCCGAGATAGATATAAAAGCCGATGTATACGGCGATCAGCGGAAGCTCCGCGCCGAATATCCGCGCGTATGTCCTGTTCCCGTCGGTGAGCAGGACACACAGCAGCGCCGTGAGCGGGGAGATGAGCGCGCAGCCTACGGCCCAAAGGGCTGTCGCTTTATATTTCAGCTCATATCTCTGCCGGCTCACCCAGAAATTATAAGCTGGCTGAAACAGAAAAACGGCCCCCATGAGGAGCATGAGCGGCCAGTCGAGCCCGATCCACCGCCGGAGACGGGGGAAAAGGCACAGCAACAGGCCAAAGGAAGCGACGGTGATAAGGTTGGAGAGCATCAGCATCGAAAAGGAGTATTCATCCCGGTCATCGGGGTAGTCCGACATGCCGTTGTTGAATACGCCCGCCGAGAGGCTGAACATGGCCACGATCCCCCAAAAACCCATCCACGTCTGGAATACGGAGACCTGGCCGTATTCCTCCGCCGTCAGGAGGCGGGTAAAGATCGGGGTGGTGAGGTATGCGATCCCCTTCGTGACGACCGTCGCGAAAAACAGCGCTGCGGAGGCTTTTATCCCGCGGGGCACATTTTCAAGCTGTTTCCGTATACTCAACACTGATCACTCTCTGTCAGAACGGTTCCTGGCTGTGCCTTGGCCTTAATGAAAACTTCTCAAAAGGATAGAGGTACTCCGGGAGGGCCTCCTCTATCCGCCGTATGTCGCCGGCCAGCTCCGGGTGTTTGAGGAATAGCTGGGTATTGTCTATGGACACCGCCGGGTCAAAATACTTCTTCTCGCCGCTTCCAATATCCCCCAGGCCGAGAAAGTCCGTCAGCCTTTTCCCGGTCTGCTCATAGTCGTATATCAGGTCCTCGTACCGCATCCGCATGATATCAGGGTCCGCAGGAAGCGCGTCGTTCCTGACGAGGCGGTGATAGCGGATATAGTCCTCCACATCATCCGTCGGGATGAAGCTGCCCTTGCTTTTCAAATAGCACTTGGCCAAAACGTAGATATCCCGCGGGTCCCGGTCCACCAATACCGCCTTCGGATCGTCGAAAAACTTCATGCTCCGCCTGGGGTCGTATACGTCAAAGGGCTGGTTGAGCAACACCGTCTTGCTCAAGTCATATCCCAGCAGCGCCATCACGTCCCGGAGATAGCTGCGCGCACTGTCATAAAAGCTCTCCGGCGCGACGGACAGATACATAGTGTCGCGCTTGGAATAAGGCCACCTTTTGCCGCTGACGCGCTCATAAAAGCGGATCAGAGTGCGCTTTCTTCCGTCGATGACACGAGGTATAAAGCTCATACTATACCGGTCAACAACAGTAATTCCCCGCCAAGAGACCTGAACGAGCTCGTCAACGAACCGAAAAGAGCGGACCCGGAACTTGTTCCCTGTGAGCTTTCGGAAGCAACTTCTCGGCGTGTCCATCCCGCGTATCATCTTTTTAAAGTCCCGGATGGCGCCATGGGAGGATAAGAACCGCGTCCGTCTCTCCATGAGTTGGTATTCCAGATTCTGGAGCCCATGAGGGACATATGATATATTAAATTCATACCCAGTCAAGCTGCAGCTACATTCATCCCACTGGCGAAGATAGTCCTGCAACGCCCCGCTGCCGCTGTAGCCGTATCCGCAGATGCCTATCACCATATCCGTTTCTCCCCCACCAAATGGGTCTTCTCTCTTTTCAAAACAAACCGCACGCCCGCCCGCCGGCCATCTGCCAGCGCTCTTTCGATCTGCGGCGCGTGGTACGCCATTGTTATGAGCACAAACAGTGACACCGAATCTGTAATGCCATTGACCTGTCCGATCATAAGTACACAGAATATCGTGATCAAGAAGTATGCACTATACTTTTTGTTTCTCACTTTTTTCAATGGCCTGTCGAGCATCAGTATTTGGATCAGAAAGAGGACCATCCCCAAAAGCCCAGACTGATATAATACCTGAAGAAAGTGGTTATGGCAGTGGGAAAAACCCGCAAGACGCATGCGGGTAAGGTTTGTATCCACGATTCCCCAGCCGAGCAGCGGCTTTTCCCTGAACAACTCAAGGGCTATGTCCCACCGGCTCGTCCGGTTGCTGAACGTAAGACTCTTGCCCAGAATATCCACGATGAGCCATTTGAACAGGTATTGCATCCTTCCGATTACGACCAGAAAGAAAAAGCCACCGTGCAAAATGATGACTTTACGAGCGCTCAGCATACTCGGCCTCGGTCTCGTTTCTGCGACGAGCCACAAAACGATCCAAACGGCCACCGCGACCATAGACGCGCCAGACCAGGTGATATATACTGACGCGGAAAATATAAGAATAATGATAAACTTTACAATAGTCGGGAGCCGTGTCGTTTCTGCATAAACGGCAAAGATGCACAATAGGGGCATAATAATGAGATGATGGCCGTTGTCATATCCCAAAAACCAGTTCTCCCCAAAATACTGAGTTCTATACATGCCCCCCGGGAAGGCCACGACTGTGGCCAGATTTACGATGACCTCAAGAGCAAAGAGATATAAAAACGCCCTGACCATGGCCCGGGCGTTCCTGCGGGACATCAGATCCACAAACATGCACACCGCGAGAGAAGAACCGGCACTGATTGCCCAGCCCCAATAATCCCCATTATTGATCAATGTGCTGAACAAAAGCGTCGCCTCATAGGCAAAAACAGCTATGACGATCTTTGTAAGCATCCGATCGACAAGAAAAATGGCAAATATGGCGGCAAAAGAACAGAGCCTCAAAACATTATGCACCATATTGAGTGACGGATAAAGTTCGCTGACCGCAGCTGGCCAGAAAAACGGCAGGATGGCGAGGGTCAGAACAAGGGGGTTATTCAGGATCCGCAATGTATGTCTTACGCTCAAAAAACTCCCTCCCTGTATATCGGTCCGTCTCTAAAATATCAAACGATCCCGCTAAGGTCTTTGTTCATTCTACGTTATGTTTTGCGTCATCTTAATTTTAGGATCGATTTAATTTTGTTCCACACAGCATAAATGTAATAGTATAGAAAATAATGTCTTTTTAAAATAAGAAGATACTTGATCTTCTCCCGTATCGTCTCGAAATCGGAAAGCCGGCACGCCCCAATATACTCCGCAACAATGGGATCTTCACAGTAGCGCCGCATTTGCGGCAGGTACTCCTTATATGGCAAGTGACCATCTCGATGAAAAAACAGGATATCTCTAATTTCTTTCTCATGATTTACTGACCCAACGCCCAATGCCTTCTCGTAGTCCAGCTCGCCAGGATGCTTTTCGCACATAAAGCGGTCGATCTCATGTGTGCCCGACAACATAATGTCGATAATAGCTTCGTTATATTTGTTGCAGATCGACTCAGGATTGATCCTATAATGATATCCCACATAATCCAGACAGTACGCGCCGTTCAGGTATTCAAGACAGTATATATTAAAAATCACATCCTGTCTTTTTTTGATTCCGACAGAAAAACGGAGATCATTATCAACTAACACACGCCTTCGGTACAACTTTGCCCAAATCGTACCTAACGGAAAGTGTTTTCCCTCTGAACTGGTTCTTCTGGCGATAATATCTTTCTGTATTTTCCGCAGTACTATCTTATCCACCGAAAAAGAACCATTTGAGGGCAGCCTTCTGACCGGAGCCCCTGCATCATCATTCACTTCTTCCCTGAAAAAGACGACATCAAATCCCTGTTCTTCTGCGGCTCGTAAGGCCTTTTCACAGCAGTCATTTTCCACCCAGTCATCTCCGTCAACGAACATGACATATTCACCGATCGCCGCTTTCAGTCCCGCGTTCCGTGCTGCGGACACGCCCATGTTTTCCTGATGTATGACGCGGATGCGCTCATCTTCCGCGGCGAAAGCGTCACATATTTCTCCACATCTGTCCGGTGAGCCGTCGTCGACTAGAAATATCTCTATGTCCTTGTACGTTTGTTCGATCAGACTGCGGATGCACTGCTCCAAATAGGGCTCAACTTTATAGATCGGAACGATGATGCTGATTTTGACTTGTCTCAATATGCCGTCCTCCATCAATGATCCTTTTTCCCGTATAGCAAAGCTTTAACGGCCAAACCCATGGCAGGCGAAGCAAGTATTTCAGAAAAATCTCTTTCCTGCTAAGATATGCGTTATCACGGCTCCAAACAGCGGCGTGGAACACCGGCTCATGTTTCATCGCGCGGAACTCCGCCGCCACTTCTGAATAGGGCTTTGGGTTCGCCGGATGAAAAAAATAACATCGAAGATTAGCTTTCATCAATCTGAAGATGTTGATAGCAACAACCGACTGATAGGCCTCCTTGTCGGGCTGTCTTGACAAAAACTCAGTCAATCCTTTTATGTATCTCTCGCTCATACCTGGCCAATTGGGATTAAAGCGCTGCGTGGATGCTGTTTCAACATTTGTTCGATAATGGTAGCCTATGTACTCGCAAGCTACTACGACATTGGTCTTATCAAAAACAGACAGATTGAAAAGGATATCCTCACATGCATGCAGCAATTGATCAAATTCTATGTGCTCTTTTTTCAAAAAAGCTGAACAGTACAATTTATTCCAGGGAACGCCAAGGAATACCTTGTTATGCTTTCCTTTCAACCCATACCCAAGCACCAGCGTTTTTTTGATCAACGTCTGTCTGTCAACGATGCCCACATCCCAAGCATCAAAAATACGCGCAACTACTGGATTAGAAGACCGTTCTATATAATTCCCACTGGCGCAGATCACATCAACACTATCTAACGGAATCGCGCTGACCATCTTCTCAAAATAATTCAGTTCTAACCAGTCATCCGGATCGACAAAAGCGATCCACTCTCCCGCCACCGCCCGGATACCGTCGTTCCTGGCCGCTCCGACGCCGCCATTGCGCTTGTGAATGACATGTATCCTTTGGTCACGGCCCGCGTATTCATCGCAAATAGCGCCGCAGTTGTCCGGTGAACCGTCGTCGATCAATATAATTTCAAGGTCGCTATACGTCTGATTTACCACGCTGTCCAGGCACTGTCGGATATAGGGCTCTACATTATAAATCGGTATGATAACGGATATCAGAGGCCCCATATTTTCCTTCCTGTCACGCAGGAGAGAGTTACGCATTCCCCTTACCGAACAATTCCGTCAGCGCCTGCGCCGTCTTTTCCACGTCATATCCCGCGTCGTATACGTCCCGCCAATCGCCCTCGCGCTCATGGGCCAGCCCCTTGTACTTCAAAAGGCTGTCCCGCCATACCGTGGCGTCCCCCAGCGGCAGGAACTCCATCCGGCCGGACACGTCTGCTTCCCGCGGCACCACATCTGAAACGACGCAGGAAAGGCCCGACGCCTGCGCCTCCATGTTCACGATGCCAAGCCCTTCATAAAGGCTTGGCAGTACAAACACGTCCATTGCGCAGTAATACCGCTCCGTCCGCTCTTTCACACCCGCAAAGATCACTTTGTCTTCCAGACCGTATTGGACCACTTTCTGCCGGATCTCCTCCTGTAGTGTTCCCTCACCCAGCAGGAGGAGCCTAGCCTCGGGGCATACCTTGCTGACCTCAGAGAAAATATCTATTAGGAACCGATGATTTTTCTGCTCCTCAAAACGCCCGACGTGGCCTATCACATAGTCAGGCACATCAAAGCCAAGCTCTTTCCGGCAATACTCTCTCATAGACGCAGAAAAGGCAAACCGCCTCGTGTCGATCCCATTTTTCAGGATGACCGTCTTTTGGGTGGCTTCTTTTCCGAACAGGTGCTCCGCCGCCGGTCGGGAGCAGGCCAGAAAGTCCGTCGCGTTGTTCACAATGATCTTTCTGAAGAAACCGCGAACAAGCTCCTTTAACGCACTTCCCGGGATCTTTGCAATGTGAGAATGGGCGATCCGCCGGGGAATGCCGCACCACTTTGTCGCCACCAGCAGATTTGCTAGAGATATAAATGAGACGGAATTGATGTAGACTATGTCAAATCTTTCTTCCTTCTGCAAACGTATAATGTTATTACTTGTAATATATGCGCACTTGCATTTGGAAAGGATCGACTTATGACGATAACTGTCAAGTCCCAGATATATCGATCTATCGACGACACAATTTATCTTTTTTGCAAGTTCTTCTGCAATGCTCTTCCCAGATGAGAGAAAAGTTATATCAAAGAATGACATCTCTATCCGACTAAATGCATTGATCAAATATATTTCTATACCGCCAAAAGTAACATTAGAAGGACTTACTACTAGCAATTTTTTTGGCGTAATATTATCAACATCTTGCCCGTTTAATTTATACATTTCAGTTACAGACTCCATTGTTAATTCTCTTATGCAGCAACATATTTTTAATGTGATATGCTAGTTTCATTGGCCATAGCCATGGCAACCGAAGGAGTGACCTCAACACACACATTTTAAAGCTTAAACCGTTAACTATGTCATCATTTATTGCTTCTTCATAGTATTGCCATTGCTTTATCTCGCTTATTCTTTTTTTCTTCTCAGTATTTGTCATCCGGCAGTTCGGATGAAACAGGCTGCATTGCAGCGTCGAACTGATTTGTATCAGGCATCTGCATTTGAGGGCGTTGTAAATACGCTCATTTGTTTCCCGCCCGTTCAAATAGTCATGACATTTTTGGATTAGACGGTAACAAATTTCCGCTTTTTGCGGGTTATATCCTTTTGTGATAGATGTTGGAATAAAACGCCAATGATATCCTATATATGGATATCCTGCGATACTTCCCGCGTTATAGTGCGTTATAAAATTAAACCATACATCTTCGTTGGCTTTATCTGAGCTGTCAAAGCGAAGTTGATACTCGTTCAGGAAAGATCTTCTGAATATCTTTTCCCACGGCGGGCCGAAGCACAGTATTTTTTCTATGAACACCGACCTGTCATTCAAGTCCATCTCTCGGTACACAAACGGTGCATCAATGGTCCTCTTAACAATTTGCCTGTCAGGCCGCTCCCTATAGCATCCCCCGGCCCAAAATATGTCCACCGGATCTTTGCACATATGGGACATCAACTGTTCATAATAGTCGGTCTTACACCAATCATCTGAGTCTACGAATGCGATCCATTCTCCGGAAGCGTATTCGATCCCGGTATTTCTAGCAGACGCAAGTCCCCCGTTCTCCTTATGGATGACCTGGATCCGCTCATCATTCGCGGCATATTCGTCGCATATGGCGCCGCAGTTATCCGGCGAACCGTCGTCTACGATGATGATCTCCAGGTTTTTATATGTCTGATGTACCACGCTGTCCAAGCACTGCCGGATGTATGGCTCTACGTTATAAACGGGGATGATAACACTGATTGTATCCATACCGTCTCCTTACGCTCATTAATCTCCACTGCATCTAAATAATTTACATTTGGCCGGCAGCGACGTTCTTCAGCACACAGCATTTCGGACAAGACCTATTTGGTACCAGCTTGTTCAACAGCCAGTTTTTCTCTATCGTTCGCCGTATCTTTCTAAGTATAACGATCAACTCTTCAAGCCGTTGATGATTTTACAGCATCCAGTGCCGCCCGTATCACTTGGTCCATGTCGTAGTACTTATATTCTCCCAGGCGGCCGCCGAAAATCACGTTCTTTTCCTTATCTGCCAGGGCCTGGTATTTTGCGTACAGCGACCCATTTTTCTCATCGTTCATTGGGTAATATGGCTCATCCCCCGGTGTCCACGTCTGGGGATACTCCCTTGTGATGACCGTCTTGTTCGGATCGCCCGCGCCGAACTCGAACCATTTATGCTCAATGATACGTGTCCAGGGCGTCTCCCGGTCCGTATAATTCACCACAGCGTTTCCCTGATAATTGGGTTTATCCAGCGTCTCTGTCTCAAAGCGCAGCGAGCGGTATTCCAGCGCCCCCAGGCGATAGCTGAAATAGGCGTCAATGGGTCCGGTATAGACCACCTTTTCCGCCAGGTCGTCCAGCTCCGCCTTGTTGGCCAGATAGTCTATGCCCAACCGCACCTCGGCACCTGCCAGCATATTGGCAATCATCTTCGTATAGCCGCCTATGGGGATACCCTGATACAGAGCATTAAAATAGTTGTTGTCGTAGGTGTACCGCACCGGCAGGCGCTTTATAATGAATGCGGGCAGGTCTCTGCAGGACCGGCCCCACTGTTTTTCCGTGTAGCCCCTGATGAGCTTTTCATAGACATCCGTCCCCACCAAAGAGATGGCCTGCTCCTCCAGGTTTTTCGGCTCGTTGATACAGACCGCTTCCCGCTGAGCGGTGATCATCGCCTCCGCTTCCTCCGGCGTGGTCACGTCCCACATCCTATTGAAGGTGTACATATTGAAAGGAAGGGAATATATCTCCCCTCTGTAGTTAGCGACGGTCCCCAGGGTAAAGCGGTTGAACCGGGCGAAGCGGTTCACATAGGCCCAGACCTCTTCGTCGTTGGTATGGAAGATATGGGGTCCGTATTTGTGGACGACGATGCCGTCCTGTTCATATGTATACGCGTTCCCGGCGATATGGTCCCGCCGGTCAATGACCAGGCAGCGCTTTCCGGCGGCGGTCATGCGTTCGGCAAACACCGCGCCGAAAATGCCCGCGCCGACGATGAGGTAGTTATATCGCTTCACGAAATCTTCTCCCGTTCGTATGTCTTATCCCAACTGTTTTGCTGCCAAAATCCCCCTCAGGTCAGCCTCTGTTTACTCTCCATCTGTTCAGCCACAGGTATGGGGACATACAGTTTTGTCCCCTCATTGCAGTAATTACACGCAGATAAGCTCTTACGGCGATTCAGATCGTATAATTCGTTTCTTAACTGTTCCCGCGTCTTTTCTGACGTAAAGTCGACGTATTCACGTTCAGGATCGGGAATGCCCAGTTTCGCGCCGAATGCGGCCCTCGGGCAATAATAGAGCCTGCCGTCCAGAAAGTTCCGGCAAATGTTCCCGCAATGACGCATCTGCTTTTTCAATTCTTTTGCAGATCGTCCACGGAACTCCAGTCCTCCGGAATCGAACCAATTCTTTTCCTTCTCATCCCGCAGAATGCACCGGACGCCTGTTTCGTCGCATGCTTGTTTAAGCTCTGTCTTATGCGTGGAATATCTCCCATAATCACTGATCTGCACCGTCAGCTTGGGATCTTTCATCTTTTCAAGCAGTTCATTCTTCGGCAGGATGGTCCCATTCGTGATGACCTCCACGGTTTTTACTTTATCGCTGGACAATGCCTTGTCAACAATCTTCCCCAGCTCGGGATACAGAAAGGGCTCCCCTCCTAAAATGCGGAAAATTTGGATCGCATCCACGCAGTCAAATAACCTGTCCATATATAAAAGCAGGTCGTTCACATCATAGTCCACCGGTTTTTCAAAATACGGCATCATGAACACGCATTTTTTGCACCGCAGCGAACACCTCAGCGTGACAGGCAGTTCAACGTGATAAAGATACAACTTGTTATTAAAATCCCATAACAACTTACAGACCAATTTGTAATACGGGAAGAGCATCGCCTTTATTTTTTCTCTACCCCCCCCCCGCATGCTTAAAACGCTCCGCAAAAAAATATACGACATCGGTCAAGCCAACGCCCATGCCTTCCCTCCTCCCTTATCGTCAGTAACCGCCACTCCTGCTCAAGAGTGCCGGCACCGTTCTTATCATAATTTTCAGGTCCGTCCGCACGCTCATATCCTCTATGTAATCCAAATCCAGTTCTACCCACTCATTCCAAGGGATAGCGGAGCGGCCCATCACCTGCCAATAACATGTTAACCCCGGCTTTACAATCTGCCGCTGCTGCTCATAAGTATCGCATTCCAGCATCTGCCAGTCCAGGATAGGCCTGGGCCCAACTATGCTCATGTCGCCTTTGATAACGTTCAACAGCTGCGGCAGTTCATCGATCGACGTCTTGCGAATAAACTTGCCCACCTTTGTAATACGTGGATCGTTTTTGATTTTAAATGCATGGCCGGTCTGTTCGCTGTCCTTGAGCAATTCCCCAAGTTTTTTATCCGCGCCTTTATACATGCTTCGGAACTTGTAGAATGTAAACGGCTGCATATCCTTTCCCATCCGCGGCTGAGAAAAGATGACCGGGCCGCCGTCCTCTAACAGGATCGCCAGGGCCGTTACAAGGAAAACGGGAGAGAGACATATCAGCGCAATACAGGATAAAACGACATCAAAGATGCGTTTTATCATTAAATATGCCTTGCTTTTATTCGCATAAACACTTTTCATGTCCACCCGCGAGTGATCACGGATATGTGTCTTTTGTATCTTTTTATGAAACTCGGTCATATCGGTTTTTTACGCAAGTGCCTCTGAATAATCTGTCCGGCCGTTTTCTCTGTAGTACTCGATGGTCCTTGCCAAGCCCTCACGCAGAGGCACCTTTGGCTCCCAGTCCAGCAGCTGTTTCGCCAGGGTGATATCCGGCCGGCGCTGCTTCGGGTCGTCCGTCGGGAGCGGCCGGAACACCAGTTTTGACTGGCTCCCGGTCCGGCGCAGCACTTCCTCCGCCAGCTGGAGCATCGTGAACTCCTCCGGATTGCCCAGATTCACCGGGCCCGTTACCTCCCCGGGGGCGGCCATCATCCGGCATATCCCCTCCAGAAGGTCGTCCACATAGCAGAAGCTCCGGGTCTGTTTCCCGTCGCCGTATACCGTGATGGGCTCGCCCCGCAGGGCCTGATTCACAAAATTGCTGATGACCCGCCCGTCGTTGGGGTCCATCCCGGGGCCATAGGTGTTGAAGATGCGCACCACCTTGACCTTCGTCCCGTACAGGCGGTGGTAGTCGAAGCACAGCGTCTCCGCCACCCGCTTTCCCTCGTCGTAGCAGGCCCGGGGCCCGTCCGGGTCCACATTGCCCCGGTATGTCTCCGGCTGGGGGTGGACCTGGGCGTCGCCGTAGACCTCCGAGGTGGAGAACTGCAGCACCGCGGCGTCATTTTGCCGCGCCAGCTCCAGCATGTTCAGCATCCCGAAGACGCTGGTCTTCAGGGTGTGCACCGGGTCCGTCTGATAGGCTTGCGGGCTGGCCGGGCAGGCTGCGTTGTAGATCTGGTCCGCCGCCAGGCCGATGGGCTCCACGATGTCGTGTTCGATGAACTGAAAATTGGGCAGGCCCATCAGCTCCCGGATGTTCTCCATCCGTCCCGTCTGGAGGTTATCCAGGCAGATGATATAGTTCTCCGGGTCCTTCGCCAGCCGCTTGCACAGGTTGGACCCCAGAAAACCCGCGCCGCCGGTCACCAATATCCGCATACGCGCCGTCCTCAATCCCGCCGGAACAGGTCCCGGGTATAGAGCTTATCCGCCGCCGGCGCCAGTTCCTCCTCATACCGGTTGGCGAGGATCACGTCGCACCCGGCCAGGAAGCGGTCCAGGTCGTTGTTCACCGCATAGCCGTTGAAGCTGGTCTGTCCTGCCAGTGTCGGCTCATAGACGACGATACTCACGCCCTCGCCGGCCAGGCGTTCCATGACGCCCTGCACAGCGCTGTCCCGGAAGTTGTCGCTGCCGGACTTCATGATGAGCCGGTACACGCCCGCCACGGGCTTGTCCTTCCCCGCCAGGTGCTTCATCACCTGGGCGGCGATGTGGTCCTTGCGCGCGTCGTTGGTCTCCACGACGGCCCGGATGAGCCGCTGGGGCATATCCGCGCAGCCGGCCAGCAGCTGCTTCGTGTCCTTGGGGAAGCAGTAGCCCCCGTAGCCGAAGGAGGGGTTATTGTAGTGGTCCCCGATCCGCCAGTCCATGCACACGCCCTGGATGACCTCCCGGGCGTTCAGGCCGTTCAGCTCCGCGTAGGTATCCAGCTCGTTAAAAAAGCCCACCCGCATGGCGAGGTAGGCGTTGGCAAACAGCTTTGCCGCCTCCGCCTCCGTGGAGCCCATCACCAGCACGGACACGTCCCTGTTCAGGGCCGCAGCCTTCAGAAGTTCACCGAACCCCTCCGCGGCCTTCACCATCTCTTCGTCGGCCATATCCGTGCCCACGATGATCCGCCGGGGATAGAGGTTGTCGTACAGGCCCTTGCCCTCCCGGAGAAATTCCGGGCTGAACAGGATGTTCCGGCGCCCCGTCTTCTCCCGCAGGCTCTTCGTATAGCCCACCGGTACGGTGGACTTGATCACGATGAGCGCCTCTGGGGCATACGCCGCGGCCTTGCGCACCACGTCCTCCACCGCGGAGGTATCGAAGCGCCGGGTCTGCGGGTCGTAGTTGGTAGGGGCCGCCACGATGACCAGATCGGCCCCCGTATAGGCCTCCCGCTCATCCACCGTCACCGTCAGGTCCAGCTCTTTCTCCGCCAGAAACCGCTCCAGCTCCGCATCGCGGATGGGCGATCTTTTCCCGGCGTTCACTAGGTCTGCCTTTTCCTGATGCCTGCACACGGCGTATACCCTGTGCTCCTGGGCCAGCATCACCGCCAGGCTCAGCCCCACATACCCGATGCCAGCAACTGCTATTTTCCGGATGTCTTTCTCTCTTTTCTCCATGGTCTCTTTCCGATGCTCGTATTTCCGGCTCACTCCGCCGGCAGGTAGAACAGCTCCAGCGCCAGATCCAGGAGCGCGTCCTCATCCGGGTGGAACTCGGTATATTCTCTGTGAAGGATCTCCCCCTCCGGCACGATGAAACCGGCCAGGGCATAGTCCGCCAGGCCTTCGGCATAGGCGGACAGCTCGTCCGCCTTACAGTCCGTCACCAGATAGTCCGCGATAGCGTCGAAGACTGTCAGTACGAAGCCGGCCTCTTCCTTCACGCCGTCCCGCAGGGCCTCCGTGAGGCCCTCCATATACTCCCGCTGCCGGCGCATGCGGGCGGTATTGGCGTCGTCCGTCATCGTATAGCGGGCGTGGACGTAGTTGAAGGCGTGCTCCCCCATGAGGGTGACCGTCTCGCCCTTTATAAGGGTGTCGTCCACACCGGTGAAATCGTCCTCCACCGTCACCGTCACGCCGCCCACGGCGTCGTTGAGGGCGGTGACGCCGCCCATGGCGAGGCTGACGTAGTTGTCAACGCGCGCCCCGTAGAGGAGCCGGGATACTGCGTCGGCGGTGTTCCGGCAGCGTATCTCCGGGGTGGTCCCGTAGTCATGGGCCAGGCATATCTGCTCCAGGGCCGTGCCCGCGGGCCGGTCGTTCCCGTCCAGGACGGTCACCTCGGCCATGGTGTTGCGGTCGATCTGCAGCAGCGTGCATGTCCTGGCGCTCCGGTCGAATATGGCCAGCACGATAAGGTCCGCCTGGCTGGACACGAACGCGCCCTCGTCCTCGTCCGGCATTTTGTCGTCCGTACCCAGGATGAGGAGCGTGGACAGCTCCTCATTGCGCCGGTACCGCTTGCCGTCCACCGTCATGACATAGGCATCCTCCCCGTCGGAAACGCCGGCGTCCTCCGTCTGGACGGAGCGGGTGCCGGCCCCCTCCGGCGGGGCCTCTATGCGTTTTTCCAACCGGGAGAGGACAGCGACGCCCACTGCGGCCAGCACGGCCACGGCCAGCGCTGTCAGTATGGCTTTCAGCGTGGACCGCTTCATGCCGGGACTGTCACCGGGTCTTTCTGGTGCGGGCGAAAGCAAAGCAGCAGCCGGCGCAGAGGATGGCGATGGCCGCGGCCGCGGCCCAGCCTGCCCATTCAAAACCGGTCTGGGGAGACGTGGGCGCGACGGAGCCGGAAGCGCCGCCGTTGCCGCTGTTCCAGTTATCGAAATCGCCGGTATCGCCGCTGCCGGTACCGCCGCCTTCGCCGCCGGTGCCGCCGCCCTCGCCGCCGGGGTTACCGCCTTCGCCGCCGGGGCCGTCAACAGCGCCGCCGGGGCCCACGCTGGCGCCGTCGCCGGCCGCCAGCACGGGGATGGCCAGCGCGAACAGCATGGTCAGCACGATCATGATCGCGAGAAATTTCTTCATAGTCTGGGTCCTCCATTCATAAATAACGCTTTTATTGGCACGGTCACGGGAGCAGCGCTCCCATGACCAGATAGCGCCTGGTCCTGTCCACCTTCAGGCAGGTGGACAAAATGATGATCCTGTCGCCGAACGCGGGCCGGGCGTCCCTGTCCAGCTGGGCGTCCCCGTCGGTGATGGCGTATATGCCGTCAAAGAAGGCATCAAAGTCCTCTTTATCGGAAAAATCGTAGGCGTACAGGATGTGCTCGTTGGAATAGGGCACCGCGGCAAATATCCTGTAGTCCAGCTCCCTCTCCGGGGTATAGACGGTGATTGACCGGTGTTCGGCGAAGAACGCGGGGTCGGAAAAATCGTCCCGGAGGGCGCCGAACATGGTGCCGGAGGCCATGCGGTGGCCGTACAGAACGGTGACTGGGTCGGAAAAGTCCGTGCCGTTGTAGGTCTTCTGGGAAAAGATGGCGCCGTTGGCGGAATAATTGCCGTCGCTGTCATGGGTCAGGTAGAAGTCGTCGCTCCCATGCTGCACCACCGGGTAGTCGACGGGCGTTCCCTCCACCTGAAGCCAAGCATAGATGTCGCCGTTGACGGCCCGCAGCGCCTCAAAGTCCACGGGGCTCATATAGGGCTCCGGCGTGGGGCTCGGCACGGCGGTGGGCGCCGCTGTGGCCGTCGGTGTCGGTCCCGGGGTGGGGGTCGGCGCCTGCGTGGGCGCGGCCGACGCAGGCGGCGCCATGGTCTTGGACTGCACCGGCGGCGCATAGAGGGTCCGGCTATATATATAGGCGCCGCAGCCGATGGCGCATAGCAGGAAAAAGCAGCCCAAAACCAGGAACACACGCCGTCTATTCATCGAAACATCCTTCGTCTCCGCCCAGGAGCGCGTCTCCCCCGGCGGCAAACCGCGCCAGGGCGTCCCGCCCCAGCTTTTTCTCTATGCACGCCATGGCCTGCCCCAGGTCCGGCGGCCGGTCCGTCAGGTCATGGGCGTCCGATCCCAGAAGCTGCACCTGCCCCCGGCGGAGCATCCCCATGGCCCGATGGGCCGTGCGGCGGGAGCGAAAGAACGCCCCGTTGCACTGGATGAGCGTGCCCAGGTCGAAAAAGGCCTCCATGGTCCGCCGGGGCTGTATGGCCAGGTACCGCTCGATGTGGGCCGCCACCACGCGCAGACCGTCCCGCTGGAGGCTCTGCACCTCCTGAAGGACCCTGTCGGTCCAGGGCGCGAAGGGCATCTCCAGCAAAAGCAGGTCCGTCCCCTCCAGACACAGCCCGTCCAGTCCGTCCGCGGCGCTCATGCCGCTGAAATACAGCGCCTCCGCCCCCGGCAGCACCCGGGGCAGGCCGTCCCTGCCGTCCATGGCCTCCCTGAGCTTTTCGTAAGCCTCCTGCCGCCGGCGGAGGAACTGGGCGATGCTGTTTTCCGCGGCATAGAAGTGGGGCGTGGCCGCCACGGTATCCACACCGCAGGCGGCGCTGCGCTCCAGCATGCCCAGGGAGGTCTCAACGTCCCGGCTCCCGTCGTCCATGCCCGGCAGGACGTGCATGTGGAAGTCCGTCATCTTTCGCCGCCATACTGGCCGGAGGCGTAATAGCCCTTCCTGTAATAGCCTTTTTTGTAGTATTTTCTCTCGCCGGAGGCCGCGCCGTTGAACACGAAGCCCAGCACATGGGCCTCCGCCAGGCGCAGCTGGCGCATGGTGTCCGCCAGGCCGCCCCGGACCGCGTGTCCCGCCCGGACCACCACGATCACGCCGTCCACCAGCCGCGAGGCCACGATGGCGTCCGTGACCGCCGTCACAGGCGGCAGGTCCAGGATGATGACGTCATACCGCTCCCTGACCTTCTGCAAAAATGTCCTTGCCCGGACGGAGCCCAGCAGCTCCGAGGGGTTGGGCGGGATGTCCCCGGCCACCATCACATCGAAGGCGACCTCCCGCTCCCCCGCCGTCACCCGGTATTGCCGTATGGCGTCGGAGGCGCTCTCCGCGCCCACCAGCACGTTGGAAAGGCCAGGCCGTGCCGGGAGGGCCAGGCGGCCCGCCATGGTGGGCATGCGCATATCCCCCTCGATGAGCAGGATGTTCCGTCCCGTCTCGGCAAAGGTGTAGGCAAGGTTGATGGCCGTGAGGCTCTTACCCTCCCCGCGGAAGGAGCTGGTCACGCCCAGGATGTGGGACCCGCTGCCGCCGGGGAAGGAGAACATCACATTGGTGCGCAGCAGCTTATAGGCCTCCGCCGCCGCAAAGTTCAGCTTCGGCCCGATCATATAGCGGCGCTCGGCCGTGTACTTGCCGGCAGACGCCGACAGCGCTTTCTTATCGCTCCTGGCCATGACCTGCGCCCTCCTTTTCCTGTTCCTTTATCCGCTCACGTCTTTGAGCCGGCGCGGCCTGTGTCTTGGGCCGGCGGGGCTGTCCGCTCCCGCCGGTGCGCCTGGGCCGGCCGCCGGACGCGGGCCCGCGGGAATAGTAGCTGTCCCCGCCGCCGTCCTCCGCCAGCATATCCGGCACCACCGCCAGCAGCGGGACGTCAGGATAGGTCTGGGTCAGATAGCCCTCCTCATGGATCTGGTCGTCGAACAGATACCGCAGGATCACCACGGCCGCCGCGACGATGAATCCGACCAGCGCGCCGATCACGGTGTTCAGCGTAAAGCTGGGAGACGTCCGCTCCGACGGCACCACCGCGTAGTCCACGATGCGCACGTCGCTGCCGTCCACAATGGACGCGATGCGCTCCGGAAGCACCTGGGCGATGGTGTTGGCGATGCGCTCTGCCTCATAGGGGTCCGGGCTGGTGACGTTGATGTCGAATATCTCCGTGGAGTTGACCGGCCCGGACTCGATCATGTCATAGAGCTCTTCATAGTCGTATTCCAGGTTTTCCCGGGCTATGATGTCCTCCAGGGTGGTGCGGCTCTTGAGGATGACCACATAGGTGTCCACCAGGCTCTGGGCCGCCGTCAGCTCGGATGAGGAGATGCTGAAGGACCCGCCCACGGAGATGTTGGAGTTGTTGACGTACATCATGGCCGTGGAGGTGTACTGGGGCGTGATGAGGAAATAGCTGATGCCAAAGGCGGCCGCCGCCACCAAAAGCGTGACGGCGATGATCGCCCCGGCCTTGCGCAGCAATATCTGCCCCAGCTTCAAAAGGTCGATCTCGATCTCATCTGTTTCCGGTCGGTCGTTATACATGTCTTCTCCTGCCTGCCATATCTTTTTCCAGCTCGTTCCGCATCTCCGGGAACATGGTAACAAAAGTAGAGGTTTTGTGACACCCATTCAGCCATGGAGCCCGTCCGGGCGTAACAGATACAATAATATTATTTAGAGCTTATCAGACGCCAGCTAAAAATTCAATAGTTTCTGCTTATTTGGTAAGTTTTTTTGCTTATTTGGTACTGTTCGAAAAAAATTATGTAAACTTTCTGCACGGCGTTGATCCTCCGCTCTGCCCAAAAACGTCCCGTCACAAAACCTCTACTTTCGGGGCCGGCCGG
This sequence comes from uncultured Oscillospiraceae bacterium, assembly GCA_947628315.1. Lineage (GTDB taxonomy): Bacteria > Bacillota > Clostridia > Oscillospirales > Oscillospiraceae > Enterenecus. The sequence goes on along the minus strand of CANQZJ010000020.1, from coordinate 1,986 downwards.
CGGCGTTCCATCCACCGGATGAAGGTCTGCCGGGACACGCCCAGGCGCTTTGCCGCGGCCCGGGCCGAGATGGCCCCCGCCGCCCAGGCGTCGCCCATCTCCTCCAGCCCTTCCGGCGGCTCCAATGGCCGCCGCCCGAACCGGACGCCCCGGGCCTTTGCCGCCGCGATGCCCTCCGCCTGACGCTGGCGGATGAACTCCCGCTCCGTCTGGGCCACGTAGGACAAAAGCTGCAGGACGATGTCCGCGATGAGCGTCCCCGTCAGGTCCCTGTCCCGCCGGGTATCCAGAAGGGGCATGTCCAGCACGACGACGGCCACCCGCCTCTCCTTTGTGAGTATCCGCCACTGCTCCAATATCTCCTCATAGTTTCGTCCCAGCCGGTCGATGCTCTTGATCACAAGGGTGTCGCCCGGTTTCAGTTTTCGCAGCAGCCGCCGGTAGGCCGGGCGGTCGAAGTCCTTGCCGGACTGCTTGTCGGCGTAGACGCGCCCGTCCTCCACGCCGAAGCTCTCCATGGCGAGCCGCTGCCGGTCCAGATTCTGGTCCCGGCTGGATACACGGATATATCCGTATGTCATGTTCGCTTCCTCCTTCATGGCATACAGTATACCCGCCAATCCGCAGGGCCCGCACGGTGGGCTGATAAAAAAGCCGAGGGAGACGATTTCTTTGCGAAATGTCTCCCTCGGGTGCGTTTTTCTTCTTAACCGGCTCCGGCGCATAAGCAAGAGGCCCCCCATCCGGGGAGCCTCTTGCTGTGTGTCAGGGCCGCCAGTCACTCAGGGTCCCGAAGATGATCTGCCCTCCTGTATCACCGCTGCCGCCGGCAACGGCTTCCACGTCGTCGTCGGACAGCGCGCCATCGGCGGACACGAAGAACTGGCTGAAGCCGGTGTCCTCCAATATGGCGGCGACGGCGGCGTTCACATTCGTGAGCCGGAAGTGGCCCTCGCCCATCTGCTTATACATGATGAGCATGACCCGCAGGCCCGCGGAGGAGGTGTATTCCAGGTTCTTGAGGTCCAGGGTGATGTCCTTCACGGCGGTGGGGATGTCCCAGAACGCGTTCAAAAGCGCCGGGGCGCTGATGGAGTCCATCCGGCCTGCGAGACGTACGGTGAGCGCGTCCCCGTTCAGGTCCTGGTCGATGGCGAGCCCGCCGGCCCCCGTTCCGGCGGGCTGGGCCGCCTTCGCGCCGCTGGGGGTCATGATCCACACGTTGATCTTCTCCAGGGCGGCGGCGATGGCCGCTCTCTGCTCCGGCGTGCAGGCGCAGAGGGTCCGCAGGCCCATGTTGGCCACGCCGGTGATGGGCCGCCGCTCTACAGAAAGGCCCATGCTCTCCAAAAACGTGACCTTCTCCTCATCGTTTGCGAACACGGGCGCGTGGTCCGCGTCGGCGGTCTTTTTGTTCACCTGGGAATTCACCAGCTTCAGGAACTTCTCCCCCTGGCCGCCGGTGACCGCCTGGATGATGGCGAGGAAGTAGTGGTCGCTCTCAAAGTCCGTGGTGACCCAGCAGCCGCCCCGCTGGGCCAGGAGAGAAGCGAAATTCCTGACCATGGCGGTCATCTCGTTCTTGTCCAGGTACGCCACCAGCCCCTCGCAGTCGATGGTGACGGGCCCCTCCGGCAGCTGCGCGGCCGCGGCCGCGACGCTCTCGCCGTTGGTCACGTCCACCGCCCGGAACAGCGCCTTGCCGCCCAGCAGCTCCTTCGACACCCGGGCCATGTCCTCCACCACCGCGGGCAGGTCGCCGCCCACGTAGTTATAGCCCCGGTCCATCAGGTACTTGGCCTTGGGCGTATAGCCGCAGGCCAGGTCCAGCACGTTCTTGTTCCCCGCCTGCTCGATGAGCCGGTTGGCCAGGGCATAGCGCAGCTCGATGGTGATGGCGCCGATGCGCTTCAAAAGCTCGTACTCTTTGCCCTTGGCGTCCACATGGGGCATCTGCTCAAAGCCCAGCGCCTTCTCAAAGGCGAT
>CANQZJ010000019.1 GCA_947628315.1 uncultured Oscillospiraceae bacterium | reverse complement strand
TATGGAATCCATCTGGCGGCAGAGCTGCGACATTCCACCCCGGCCACGGCTGGAGGAGAACATCAAAACAGAGGCAGTTGTCATCGGCGCGGGTATGGCGGGCGTCCTGATCGCCGACGCCCTGCAAAACGCAGGAAAGCGGGTGGTGATCCTTGAGGCGAACCGCATCGCGGGCGGTCAGACCCAGAACACCACCGCCAAAATCACCTCCCAGCACGGGATGATCTATCAAAAAATGATCCAGTCCTTTGGCATTCCCCGTGCGGAACAGTACGCGAGAGCCAATCAGGAGGCAGTGACCGCCTATAAAGAACTGATTGAATCTCGGAATATCGACTGCGATTTTGAGGAGCGGGACGCTTACCTGTACGGGGACGATCTGATCAGCCTCTCCGCAGAGGTTGAGGCCGCAAAACGTCTGGATCTGCCCGCGGAACTGATCACCCATACCTCTCTGCCCTTCCCCTGCGCCGGGGCGGTGCGTTTTACCGGGCAGGCCCAGTTCCACCCGCTGAAATTCATCAAAGCGCTGGCTGACGGCCTCACCATTTACGAGCATACCCCGGTGCAGGTTGTGGAGGACAATATCCTGAAAGCCGGTGGGCACACCGTCCAGGCGGAGCATGTGGTGTTTGCCTGCCATTACCCCTTCATCAACTTCCCCGGCCTTTATTTTACCCGGATGTATCAGCAGCGATCGTATGTGCTGGCGCTCCAAAACGCCGCGCCGGCGGACGGGATGTTCCTGGGCGCCGGCAAGGACGGGTATTCCCTCCGCACCTGGAACGGCCTGCTGCTGTTCGGCGGCGAAGGCCACCGCGCCGGAGAAAACGAGAGCGGAGGGCGCTATGACGCCCTCCGCCGTAAAGCCGCAGAATTATTTTCGAACTGTCGTGAGGTCGCCCACTGGTCGGCCCAGGACTGCGTGACCGCCGACGGCGCGCCCTATATCGGGCGGTACGCCCCCTCCCGTCCCCGGTGGTATGTGGCGACCGGTTTCGGCAAGTGGGGGATGACCTCCTCCATGGCGGCCGCTAAAATCATCACCGAAATGATCCGCGGGCGGCGTGATCCTTACGCTTCCGTCTTCTCCCCCGCGCGATTTGGGGCGAGCGCCATGGGCGGCGTTCTAAAGGAGACCGGGCATTCGGCCGCCGGACTGTCCAGGTTGTACCTGCAAGTCCCCTCCACTACCGCGGACAAACTGCCCCCTGGCCACGGCGGGATCGTATTTCTGGGCGGTAAAAAGGTGGGCGTTTATAAAGAACAGAACGGCACACTCCATGTAATAGACCCGCGCTGTCCCCACCTGGGCTGCCAGGTGGAGTGGAATCAGGATGAACTGAGTTGGGACTGCCCATGCCACGGCTCCCGGTTCGACTGTGACGGAACGCTGATCTCCGGCCCGGCGCAGACGAACCTCAAAGGATGATGCAGATCAGTCCGCCAGAGCCCTCGTTGATGATGCGCTGGAGGGTCTCCCGCAGCTTCTCCCTTGCGTCCTCCGGCATCCGCTTCAGCTTGCCGTTCAGATCCTCTCCCACCAGCTCGTGGAAGGAGCGGCCAAAGATGTTGGAATCCCAGATTTTCCCCGTGTCCCCCTCGAACTGCCGGAGCAGGTAGTCCACCATCTCCTCCGACTGCTTTTCGGTGCCCATGATGGGGGACACCTCCGTCTTGATATCCGCCCGGAGCATGTGGATGGACGGCGCCGAGGCCCGGAGCCGGACGCCGTACCGCCCCCCCTGTTTGACGATCTCCGGCTCCTCCAGGGTCATCTCCTCCGGGTCGGGCATGACGATGCCGTAGCCGGTGGCCTCCATCTGCGCCAGGGCGCCCTCCACCTTCTGGTATTTCTTCTTCATGGCGGCCATCTGGGTGAGCTGGTCGATCAGGTCGCCGTCGTCCCGGATGTCCAGGCCGCACCGCTCGGATACGGTGGCGTAGAACAGGCTGCGGGGCAGTTCCAGGTTGACGGTCACCACGCCGCTGCCCATGTCCATCCTGGTGAGAGCGGCCGTGCCGATCTCCTCATGGTCGGCCATGGCCTGCACCGACTTCTCCGCGTCCCGGAGCCGCTCCAGGTTCGCCGTCTCCTGGCGCAGCATGGCGTACAGCCCGCTTTTGATGGGGTGATCCATTGGGAGAACGTCCACCCAGGGCGGCAGGAACACGTCCATCTCCTTCATGGGGAACTCGTGGAGCACACCCCGGATGATGTCCGTCACAGCCCCCTCGTCCAGGGTCAGGCAGTTGACGGCGAGACACGTCACGTCATACCGCTCGGCGATGTCCGCCTGGAGGGTCTGGGCCCGCTCGCCATAGGGCTCAGCGGAGTTCAGCAGCACCATGAAGGGCTTGCCGATGGCCTTCAGCTCGCTGATGACCCGCTCCTCCGCCTCCAGGTAGTCCTCCCGGGGGATGTCGGCGATGGAGCCGTCGGTGGTCACCACGATGCCGATGGTGGAGTGGTCGGTGATGACCTTCTGGGTGCCGTACTCCGCCGCCTGGGTCATGGGGATGTCGTGGTCGAACCAGGGCGTCCGCACCATCCGGGGCATATCGCCGTCCATCTGACCCAGGGCGCCCGGCACCATATACCCCACGCAGTCGATGAGCCGCACGGAGAACACGCCGCCGTCCTCCATGGCCATCTCCACCGCGTCCTCGGGGACGAATTTCGGCTCGGCGGTCATCACCACCCGGCCGGAGCCGCTCTGGGGCAGCTCGTCCCTGGCCCTGTCCCGAACGTAGCCGTTCTCAATGCGGGGCAGCACCATGGTCTCCATGAACCGCTTGATGAAGGTGGACTTGCCCGTCCGAACCGGCCCCACCACGCCGATATAGATGTCGCCCTGGGTGCGCTGGGCGATATCCTCATACAGTTTGTTTTCCAAGCTCAAAACCCTCCTTGCCCGTGCTTGTTCCATATGTATGGGGATAAGCCCTCAAATATGCTAAACTGATCATCCGGTTTTCCGCTCATCTGATCCGCAAACACGCCCCCTGACGCGAAACCGCGCCAGGGGGCCTTTTTGTCCTTTTTACCGTTTTGTGGGGATGAGCAGCAGCGCGCCCGCCGCGCCCGCCGGGTCTGGCAGATCGTTGGCGGCCTGGATATCCGACACCGTGGAGGCGCAGGCCTTCGCCACGTCCCACAGCGTCTCCCCGTCCATCATCCGGCGGATGACCACCGAGGGGCGCTGGACGTTTTCCGGTGCCGTCCCCGGGGCGAGCGACGACACCGCCCACACCGGCTCCGCCTGGACGACGTTGAAGGAAAATTCCACCTCGCACCGCACCTCGATGCCGCCGGTGACGGGCACCGCCGTGGGCTCCCCCACCGTCCGGCAGTGGCAGATGCTCCGGCTGTGTTCCGCGGGCACCTCCACGCGGCTCACCACGGGGATGGTGACGTCCACCCCGCAGAGGGCGTCGTCCTCGCTGAGGTAGAGGACGGTTGCCTCCACCTGGGCGGTATACTCGATCCCCCCCTCGGCGGGCGCCTCCGTGACGGAGGACACCGCCACGGCGCAGTCCAACACCTGTTTGGCCGGGATGCCTGACTCACACAGCCTGCGGCCCATCTCACGGCGGGTGGTGCGCTCCGCCAGGGTACACATCATTTCCGGGGCGCGCTCCACATTCACGCACTGACCCACGCCATAGGCGTCCGCCAGCACATTGACCGGCTGGAGCGCCCACAGCACCGCCTGAATCAGCGCCTCGATGTTCACCTCCAGCTCGCCGTCCGTCAACTGGCAGTCGGCGGCCTTGAGGGCCACCGTCACCTCCGGCTCGGAGTCCTCCGGCGCGTCCCCCATGTCCACGATCTGGGAGTAGGGCAGCTCGAACCGGGCGGTGACGATCTGATCTCCGTTTCTGTACAGGGCGGTGAGCACCACATCCCCCTTCAGCACCAGCTTCCGGCCGATGAATTTGGCGTCCACGGAACCCAGCTCCACCCGGGCGTTCAGCAGCTCCTCCATTTCCGGCTTGGAGGCCGGGGGCCGCAGCACATCGGAGAAGGTAAAGGCCTTCTCCCGCACCGCGGGGATGCGCCAGAATTTCCGGGGGATCATCTGTTTTTCCAGCCCCTCGCCCATTGCGTCGGAGGCGAGCTGCTGGACGCCCTCCTCATAGGCCGCCGCCCAGATCGAGAGCTGGCACCGGGTCAGCAGCTTCCGGGGGTTGAGGGTGCGGGCGTCGGCGGAGGACAGGGTGACGTCCGCCGCAGCCGGGAACCCGGCGTGGAGGCTGGGGTCGTCCTTCGCGCACTGGAAGGGGATGGTCACCTCCAGCGACCTGGGCGCGTCCTCGCCCTCCGGGATGTACAGCACCGTCACCTGGGCCGAACCGCTCAGGCGGATCGCCCCCTCGCCCGTCTCACAGTCCTTCAGGTGCGCTCTGCCCCAGGCCGCCACGATGCGGGACACGTCGGGCAGGGCGTCGGGCACGATGCTCTCCAGGGTCTCCTCCTGGGTAAAGGCGGTGTGATAGAGGGGCCGGTAGCCCTCTACGGCCACACGCTGCAATTCCATATCCATAAGCTGTCCACTCCTTAGGCGTATTTCTAACCAACTATATGAGCGGTGCAGCTCCGATATGACTGACTACTTCTCCCCGTCCATGTGGAACAGCTTGCGGAGCAATCCGCATATCATCTTCGGGAATTTGACCACCACGATCCGCATGAAAACAGCCCCCTTTCTCATGGCTTTACACCAGCATATGAGAAAGAGGGCTGTCCAGTGACATTTATTCGGTTTTGTTTTCCCAGGGTTTGATGTCCTTTGCCTGTTCATAGAGCCGCACATAGCTTTTATGGCGGCTGGGATCGATCTCCCCCGCTTTGACGGCCTCCCGCACGGCGCAGCCCTTCTCCTTCACATGGGCGCAGCCCCGGAAACGGCACCTGTCCAGCCAGGGCCGGAACTCCCGGAAAGCGGCGGCCAGATCCTCCTTGGGGATGGCCTCCATCTGATCCACATCGAAGGAGGAGAACCCCGGCGTGTCCGCCACCAGGCCGTCGCCCACGCGGAACAGCTCCACATGGCGGGTGGTGTGCCGGCCGCGGCCCAGCTTCTCGCTGACCTCCCCCACCTGGATGGAGAAGTCCGGCTGGATGGCGTTCAGGATGCTGGACTTGCCCACGCCGGAGTTCCCGGTGAACGCGGACAGCTTTCCCGCCAGCAGGGCGGCCAGCTCAGGGACGCCCTCGCCGGTCTCGGCAGAGACCTTCAACGTGGTAAATCCGGCCTTTTGATACAGCGCCGCCAGGCCGTCCACCTGGGCGAGATCCCACTTATTGAAGCAAATGACGGGCTCGCAGCCCTTCCACTCCGCCACCGCCGCCATGCGGTCGATGAGGAACGGGTCGGTCACCGGGACAGCCCCGGATGCCACGATGATGAGCTGGTCGATGTTGGCCACCATGGGCCGCTGGAACTGGTTTTTGCGGGGATGTACGGCGTCTACCATGCCGGTGCCGTCCGGCATGGCGGTGATCTCCACCTGATCGCCCACCAGGGGCGTCATCTTCTGGTGGCGGAGCTTGCCCCGCCCCCGGCAGGGGATGGGCTCTCCCTTCCCCGTGTCCACGTAGTAGAAGCCGCTGAGCGCCTTGACGATCTGTCCGGTCATGCTCACTGGCCTTCTCCGCCCTCGGCGCCCTGCTCACCCGGAGGCACGGGCTCGTCATGGGGCGGCTCCTCCGTAGGAACCGCCTCGGTGGGCGGAGCTTCGGTCGGAGTCGGCTCCGGCGTCGGTTCCGGCGTGGGCGACGGTGTGGGCTCAGGCGTGGGAGACGGTGTGGGCTCCGGCGTAGGCTCCGGCCCGGTGGACACCCACAGATCGATGGCGGTCCCCTCCGGCACGGAACTGGTGCTGGGCACGCTCTGCCACATGACCCTGCCCGCGGCATACTCATTACTGGGGTTGGGGGAAACCTCGCCCACCACCAGGCCCATCTTTTCGATCATCTTTCTGGCGTTATCCAGATCGAGGCCCACAAAACTGATCACATTCACCAGCTTGGTGGCGGGGCCGTCGCTGATGACCACAATGACGGTCTGGCCCTTCTCCAGCACCTCGCCCTCCTCCGGGTCGGTGCGGATCACATAGTCCTTGGTGATGGTATCGGAGTTCTCGCGCCGCTCGACGACCTCGATGCCCATGTTGGTGAGCTTCAGCTCCGCGTCATGGTACTCCTGGTTGATCAGGTAGAGCATCCTCAGCTCCTCGACGCCGCTGCTGATATTGACCCGGATGACCTTCCCGTCGCCCTCTTTGACCTTCTCGCCGGCCTCAGGGGACTGGTTGCAGATCTGGCCCTTTTCATATTCCTCGCTGTAGATCTCACTGCCCGCTTCCAGGGTGAACCCCTCCAGGAGATCCGGGTTCCTCCTCACATCGTCCATGGTGAGGCCCAGCAAATTGGGCACGGTGAACTCCTCCGGCAGCTCCGGAGGCCCCGGTGTGACGATATCCTTGATGAATACATTCCACACGAACAGGCCCATGCCGATCACAAAGATCACAATGGCGGCCACCGCGATCACCGGGGCAAAGGACGCCAAACGGCTGCCGACGCCCTCGCCGTAATCGTCCTCGTATTCCGGTTCCTCCCGGCGGGCGGGATAGCGGTTCTCCCGGACGGGAACCTGCTCCCGCGTCCGAACCGCCGGACGCTGCTGCACCGGCTCGGGATCCGCCTGTCTCGCCGAGGAAATGATCACAGTGGGCTCGTCCACCGCCTCTTCCCGCACGGGGACTGCCGCCCGCATAGCGGGGTTCTTGCGGAACTCGTTGATGTCCTCCAGCATGACCTCGGCGGAGGAATAGCGCTGGTTCAGATCGGGCGCCATGGCCTTCAGAACAATGTCCTCCAGCCCCTGCGGGATGTCCGGGTTCAGCTCTCTGGGCGGAATGGGGATGGAGTTGATGTGCTGAATGGCCACATTCACCGGGTTGTCGCCCTCAAAGGGCAGGCGGCCGGTGAGCATCTCATAGAGCACCACGCCGGCGGAATAGATGTCGGTGCGGGCGTCCACATGGCTGCCCTTGGCCTGCTCCGGGGAGATATAGTGCACCGAGCCGATGGCCTCGGCGGTCATGGTGTGCTGGGCGGCGCTGGCGATGCGGGCGATGCCGAAGTCGGTGACCTTCACGCTGCCGTCCCGCAAAATCAGAACGTTCTGGGGCTTGATATCCCGGTGGATGATGCCCCGGCTGTGGGCGTGATCCAGCGCCCGCAGGATCTGGGTGATGAAGTGGATGGCCTCCCGCCAGTTCAGGGACGCGCCACGCTTGCGGATATACTGCTTGAGGGTCATGCCGTCGATGAGCTCCATGACGATGTAGTCCAGCCCGTCGGACTGGCTGACGTCGTACACCGAGACGATATTGGTGTGGGACAGCATGGCGACGGCCTGGGATTCGTCGTGGAAGCGGCGGCGGAAGTCCGCGTCGCTGGCCAGCTCGGGCTTCAGGATCTTCACCGCCACCAGACGGTTCAGCCGGTGATCCCGGGCCTTATATACCACGGCCATGCCGCCGTTGCCGATACACTCCAGTATCTCATATCGGTTATCGAGCATTTTACCTATGTACTGATCCATAGTGTAAATCCTCCTCGTCAAATCTCCGCCAGCACGACGGTGACGTTGTCGGGGGCGCCGCCCTCCAGGGTCATATCCAGCAGCGTGCGGACATATCGCTCCGCGTCCTCCTCACCGGCGGACTGCTCCGCCAGCACGCTGTCGTCCAGCACGTTGGTCAGCCCGTCGGAGCACAGCAGCAGCCGGTCGCCGGGGCACAGGTCGAGGCGCTGGATATCGCAGCCCACTTCGCTGTCCACCCCCACGGCACGGGTGATGATGTTTTTCTTGGGGTGATGGCGGGCCTCCTCCGGGGTGATCTCCCCCCGGCTCACCAGCAGCTGCACATAGGAGTGGTCGGTGGTCAGCTGTCTGGCCGCGCCGTCCCGCAGGAGGTAGCAGCGGCTGTCCCCCACGTTGAGCACATAGGCCTCCGTCGGGGTGACCAGTGCGCCCACCAGGGTGGTGCCCATGCCCTGGCACTCCTCATTCTGCTGGGCCATATCAAATACCTGCCGGTTGGCGGCGTCGCAGGCCTCGATCAGCATCCGCTGGCGTCCGCCGTCGTCCTGGGGCAGGCCGCCGGCGCAGCGCTCCTCCACAGCGGCGGTAAAGGCCTCCGCCGCCACGGCGCTGGCCACGCTGCCGCTCTGGGCGCCGCCCATGCCGTCGCACACCACAAGGATGGCAAGGTCGTCCCCCAGCTGGCGGAAAGCGTAGCTGTCCTGATTGTCCCGGCGGGCCCTGCCCACATCGGTCATGCCATACAGCTTCACAAGATTACCTCCCCGCCTCCATCTGCCGCCGCCGAAGCTGGCCGCAGGAGGCGTCAATATCGCTGCCCAGCTTCCGGCGCACCGTGGCGGTGACGCCGTGGCTCTCCAGCCGCTGCTGGAACTGTCTGACCCGCCGGCTGGGTTTCAGCGGGGACTCTGCCACGTCGTTCAGCGGGATCAGATTCACGTGTCCCGGCTGGCCCTTCAAAAGCTCCGCCAGACGATCCGCGTCAGCGTCGCTGTCGTTGACGCCGTCGATCATGGCGTACTCATAGGAGATGCGCCGTCCGGTGGTCTCGAAATACCGGCGGCAGGTCTCCATCAGCGCGTCCACACCCACCGAGCGATTCACCGGCATCAGCCGGGAGCGGGTCTCGTCGTCCGGGGCGTGGAGGGATACGCTGAGCGTTAATTGTAACCCAAGTGACGCCAGTTTGTCAATTCTCTTGATGAGGCCGCAGGTCGAGAGGGAAATATGCCGCATGCCGATGTTCAATCCGTCGGGGTGGTTGACCAGCTCCAGGAAGCGGAGCACGTTGTCGAAGTTGTCCAGCGGCTCGCCGATGCCCATCATCACGATGTTGGAGATCTTCTCCCCGCTGTCCTTCCGGGCGAAGATGATCTGGTCAAGTATCTCGCCTGCTGTCAAGTCTCTTACCTTGCCACCAAGGGTGGAGGCGCAGAACACGCAGCCCATGTTGCACCCCACCTGGCAGGACACGCACACAGTATTCCCATGATGGTAGCGCATCAAAACCGTTTCCACGCAGTTCCCGTCGTATAACCGCCACAGGTACTTGACGGTGCCGTCGATCCTGGATACCTGTTTGCGCTCGATGACCGGCGCGAACAGGCGGCACTCCCCCGCCAGCCTCTCCCGCAGATCCTTGGGGAGATTGGTCATTTCGTCAAAAGACGAGACGCCCTGGTTCAGCCACGCGAACACCTGTCTGGCCCGGAAGGCGGGCTGTCCCAGCCCCTTGAACCAGGCGGTCAGCTCGTCGGGCGTCATGGATTTCAGATCGGTCAAAGGGGTTCACCCTCTCTTTCGAAGCCTGGCAACAAAGAAGCCGTCGGTGTGGTGGACGTGGGGCCAGAAGGTCATCATGCCGTCTTGTTCCGCAAAATGGGGCAGTTCAAAGGGCTCCAAAGCGAACTCGGAATGGTCTGCCAGGAACGCCTCCACCACGCCCTCGTTCTCCCGCTCCAGCAGGGTGCAGGTGGAGTAGATCAGCACCCCGCCTGGCTTGACATACCGTGCGCAGTTGCTCAGGATGGCGCCCTGGATAGCGGGCAGCCCTTCCATAGGCCCGGGGTCTTTGTACCGGATGTCCGGCTTCTTGCGGATGACCCCAAGCCCGGAACACGGCACGTCGGTGAGCACCGCGTCAAAGGCGTTTTCCCACTCCGGGCTGAACTCCGACGCGCTCTGGAGGGTGGGCTCCATCACGGACAGTCCCAGCCGATCCCGGCCGGCCTCCAGCAGTTTTATCTTATGCGGGTGGATGTCGCAGGATACAACTTGTCCCCGGTTTCGCAGGTCGATGGCGGCGGCAAAGGACTTGCCGCCGGGGGCGGCGCAGGCGTCCAGCACCCGCATACCGGGCGTGAGGTCGGCAGCGGTCACCGCCAGCCGCGCCGCCGGATCCTGGATATAGAACAGACCATTCCGGAAGGATCTCAAATGTTCCAGGTCGCCGGTGCCCTTTAAGATCAGGCAGTCCGGCAGCCACGGATGGAGTTCCGCCTCAGCGCCCTCGGTTTGAAGGGTGTCGGTCAACGCCTCAGCCGTCGTTTTCACCGTGTTCACCTGCGCGGTGACCGGGGGCTGCCCGTTGTCCGCCGCCAACAGCGCGGCAGCGCCGTCAACCCCCAGGCGGGAAACAAATTCCTCCACCAGCCACCGGGGGTGGCTGTATCGGATGGAGAGCGTCTCAATGGGGTCTTTTCCCTCCGGCTCGGGCAGCTCCCCCGCCCGAAGCATGGCCCGGAGGACGCCGTTGACCATCCCGGCGGCCCGGGGGTTCCTGCAATACCGCCGGGTCAGCTCCACCGCCTCATTGACGGCGGCGCTGGCAGGGATCTTATCCAGGAACAGCAACTGATAGGCGGCGATCCGCAGACTGCACCGCACATTCAACTCCAGCTTGTCCAGTTTCATTTTGCAGAACCGGGCCAGATACCAGTCCAGCAGCATCTGGTTTTGGAGTACCCCGAAGCACAGCCGGGTGGCAAGCGCCGCCTCACGGCGATCCAGCTTTCCCTCCCGAAGGGTCTTTTTCAGAAAGCCCTCTGACCAGGCCCCCTGGCGCTCACAGGCGGCCAGGGTCAGCATGGCCGCCTCCCGGGCGGACATGGTACGGGTATCGCTCATAGCGGCCCCTTCACCGGGTGGCCCATCAGGAAGGCCGCGGCGGCCATGGTCTTTTTGCCGTCGGGCTGGAGGTCGATGATCTCCAGGACGCCGCCGTCGCCGCAGACCGCTTTCAGGCCCTTCTTGTCGGCCTGAAGCACCGTGCCGGCGGGCTTTTTGGCGGTCTCCCCCGTCAGCTTCGTCTTCAGGATCTTACAGCGGACGCCGTCCAGCTCCGCCGTCGCCGCCGGCCAGGGATACAGCCCCCGCACCTGGTCGTGGATGTGCCGGGCGGACTGGTTCCAGTCGATGGAGGACAGCTCCCTGGACAGCATGGGGGCGTAACAGGACTGCCCGTCGTCCTGGGGCTCGGAGAGCGCCATTCCGGCGGATATCTCGTCTACGGCGTTGATGAGCAGGTCGGCGCCCAGCTCCGCCAGACGGGCGGTCAGCTCCTGGGCGTTCTCGTCGATGCCGATGGCGGTCTCGCCCTGGATCAGGATATCGCCGGTATCCAGCCCCTCGGCCATATACATGATGGTGACGCCGGTGCGATCCTCCCCGTTCAAAATCGCCCAGTTGATGGGCGCCGCCCCCCGGTACCTGGGCAGCAGCGACGAGTGGACGTTGACACAGCCGTACCTGGGCAGCGCCAGGATATCCGGGGGCAGGATCTTTCCGTAGGCGGCCACCGCGATCAGCTCCGGGGCCAGCTCCTTCAGAATGGACAGCGCCTCCCCGTCCCGCATCTTGGCGGGTTGGAACACAGGGATATCCCTCGACAAGGCATATTCCTTCACAGGGCAAGGCTGAAGGCTGTTTTGATGGCGTCCCACCGGTCTGTCAGGCTGGGTGAACACGCCGCAGACCTCATGTCCGGCACCCACCAGCGCCCGCAGGGAGGGCACCGCGAACTCCGGGGTGCCCATGAACACGATCCTCATGCGCCGCCCTCCGGCGCGCCGCCGTTCTCCTCCGCCTCACGATCCCGGATGGCCTGTACCTCCTCGGCGGTATACAGGCGGCCCTGGACGTGCTCGGTGAACAGATGGCCGTCCAGATGCTCCAGCTCATGGCAGAAGCACCGGGCCACGATCTCCTCGCCGGTGGCCTCAAACCAGTTGCCGTCCCGATCCTGGGCCCGGACGGTGACAACATTGGGCCGGGTCACCATGCCGTACTGGCCGGGGACGCTGAGGCAGCCCTCAAAATCGGTCTGCTCCCCCTCCCGGGCGACGATCTCTGGGTTCACCAGCTCCAGGATATGCTCCTGGCCCTCGTCCATCACGTCCATGACCACCACCACCCGGCGCAAAATGCCCACCTGGGGGGCGGCCAGACCCACGCCGTTGGAGATAAGAAGCGTCTCCCTCATGTCGTCGATCAGGGTGTGGAGCCGCCTGTCAAATTTGGTCACCGGGCGGCACTTCTTCTCCAGCGCCGGGTCGCCCTGGGTCAAAATGATCCTCTCTGCCATATATGGTTCCTCCTTGTCAATCCTGCGGGTTCACGTCGGCAAAAACGGTGACCCCCCGGTTGGCTTTATCCGCCTGGGCCTGCCGCAGCAGGTGCGCCGTGAGCTGGCGGATGTCTTTCGTATTCCTGGTATTCAAAATCAGCCGGTAGCGGTAGCGGTTGTTCACCTTTGCCACCGCCGCCGGGGCGGGCCCCAGCAGCTGCCAGGGCTGATCGGAATAGGGCGGCTGCCGCAGCGCCCCGCCGAGGGCGTCCCGGAGCCGGAGGCAGGCGCGGAGCACCGCCGTCTCCTCCAGGCCGGAGGCGCACAGCACGAACAGATCGCTGTAGGGCGGGAGATCCCTGGCCCTGCGGATGGCGATCTCCTGCTCGTAGAAGCTGTCGTAATCCTGGCGGGCGGCGCACTGGATGACCTCGTTCTCCGGGGTGAAGGTCTGGATGACCGCCCGGCCCTCCTTGCCGCCCCGCCCCGCTCTCCCCACCACCTGGGTGAGGAGGGAGAAGGTGCGCTCCCCGGCATAGACGTCCCCGCTGTACAGAGACTGGTCGGCGGACACCGCGCCCACCAGGGTGACGTTCTCGAAGTCCAGCCCCTTTGCCACCATCTGGGTGCCCAGCAGGATGGGCACCCGGCGGCGGCGGAAGTCCCCCAGGATCTTCTCATGGCTGTGGGTGGCGGAGACGGAGTCCGCGTCCATGCGGAGGGTCTCCGCGCCGGGGAACAGATCCCGCAGCTCCTCCTGGAGTTTCTGGGTGCCGGTGCCCACAAAGTTCAAAATGCCGCCGCAGTTGGGGCACTCCTCCGGCAGGGGCTCCGAGTGGCCGCAGTAGTGGCACATGAGCCGCCGGTTGGCGGAGTGGTAGGTCAAACTCACCGAGCACCGGGGACAGGTGGGCGTCTCGCCGCACTCGCCGCAGGTGACCATCCGATGGGCCCCCCGGCGGTTGAGAAACAGGATGGCCTGCTCTCCCCTGTCGATCGTCTCCTCCAATTCAGAAGCCAAAACACCGCTGACGCTGCCGCCGTTGCCCTTTCGAAGCTCCTGCTTCATGTCCACGATGGTCACGTTGGGGAGAGCTTTCTCGTTAAACCGGTGATCCAGCTGGAACAGGTGGTAGTCCCCCTGTTTCGCGTGGTACATGGTCTCGACCGACGGCGTGGCGGAGCCCAGCACCAGCAGGGCGTTCTCCTTGAAGCAGCGGTAACGCGCCACATCCCGGGCGTGATAGCGGGGCGTCTGCTCGGATTTGTAGGTGGGCTCCTGTTCCTCGTCGATGACGATGGCCCCCAGCCTGGGCAGCGGCGCGAACACCGCCGAGCGGGTGCCGACGACGACTCTCGCCTCTCCGCGCCTGGCGCGCTTCCACTCATCGTAGCGCTCCCCGGCGGACAGGGAGCTGTGGAGGATGGCCACATCCCGGCCGAAGTGGGAGGTGAAGATGCGCATGAGCTGGGGGGTCAGGGCGATCTCCGGCACCAGCACCAGCGCCGTCCTGCCCACGTCCAGCAAGGTATGGATGAGCTGGAGATACACCTGTGTCTTGCCGCTGCCGGTAACGCCGTAGAGCAGCGCCGCCGCGGGCTTCTTTCCCTCCACCAGTTTCCACAGGCCGTCATAGGCCGCCTGCTGCTGGCTGTTCAGGACGATGGGCGCCGCCTGGGGCAGCTCCGGCAGGTCGGGCCGGCGGTAGACCTCCCGCCTGGAGAGGGTCAAAATGCCCCGCTTCTCCAACGAGCGCAGGGTGGTCATGGACGCGCCGGTGAAGTAACACAGCTCCTTGGCGGAGATGACCCCCACCGTGCACAGCGCCTCACAGGCGGCGTACTGCAGGGGCGCTCTGCTCCGCTTGGGGGTGACGAGCGCCATGGCGTCGGCGGGGGGCATGGCCAGCTCCGCGACCTGCTCCGACTTGTCGCCGATGTTCCGGGCGGCCCGGGTCTCCTTGACGATGACTTTTTGCTCGGCCAGCGCCTTGATGGCAGGGTTGGGGTCGGCGGTGCCAAAAGCCATGCGGATCCTGCTGACCTCCGCCGAGCCGCCGTTGGCGTACAGCAGTTCCACCAGCTTGACGGCGTTGTTGGAGCGGCCCGCCGCGCCGTAGGCCGCCTCCCGGTCCACGCCGGGGGCGATCTTCCAGCAGTCCATCAGGGAAAACCACAGGCCCGCCGGGAGCATGATGCGAAGCGCGTCGTACACGGTGCAGAAATACTGCTCCCGCATCCACAGCGCCAGCTGGATGGAGCGCTCGTCCAGCACCGGCTCATCGTCCAGCAGCGCCTGGATGGATTTCAGCCGCCTGCCATCCTCCCGCTGGCCCAGGGACAGCACGATGCCGTCCGTCCCCCTGTTCCCCGCGCCGAACGGCACCGCCACCCGCATCCCGGGGCGCGTCACGCCGTCCAGTTCCGGAGGGATCAGGTAGTCGTAGGGCCGGTCGATGGCGTAGGGGGCCGACGACACCACGATCTTCGCGATATTCACCATGCTCCCCACCCCCTGTCACAAAACGGCCAAAGGGCAAGCAGGTCGCCCTGCTTGCCCATATTTGTCGATTACGCCTCGGCCTCCCCGGCCTGCCCGTCCGCCTCGGCGGACTCGGTGGTCAGCGTGCCGTCGGCGACCTCCTTGATGGCCAGGGACACCGCTTTCTCCTGAAGGGGCTCTCCCTCGTGCTCGGCCTCGCTGGAGAGCTTCCGGGCCCGGTTGGCAACCAGATTCACCAGCATATAGCGGCTGGGCACCTTGTCGAGCAGATCACGAATGGCGGGATAAAGCAACATGACAAATTCCTCCTGTTGAAACACAAATGTGGACTTAACCGTTTTGATCGTGGAGAAAGCTCTCCACCAGATGGAGCTGCTTGGGGGTGCGGCACCGCTCCGCCTCCAGAATGGACTGGAGCTGATGGGCGGCGGATACCACCGTGTCGTTCACCACCAGATAGTCGTACCGATGGCACTCCCTGCACTCCTCCCTGGCCTGGGCCAGACGTTGCGCGATGGCGTCCTCGCCGTCGGTATGGCGGCCGTGGAGCCGGCGGGACAGCTCCTCCACGGAGGGCGGGATCAGGAAGATCGTCACCGCCTCCGGGCACTTCTCCTTCACCTTGGCCGCGCCCTGCACCTCGATGTCCAGCAGCACGTCCACGCCCCGATCCAGCTGCTCCCGGATGACCTTCAGCGAGGTGCCGTAGTAGTTGCCCACGTACTCGGCGTACTCCAGCAGCTCGTCCGCGGCGATCATCCGCTCGAACTCCTCCCGGGAGACAAAGTTGTAGTTGACGCCGTTTTCCTCGCCTACCCGGGGCTGCCGGGTGGTAAAAGACACCGAAAAGTGGATGTCCGGGCGGCTGCTGAGCAGCTCCGCGATGACGGTGCTTTTGCCCGCCCCGGATGGGCCGGACAGCACGATCAGCTCGCCGCGTTTTTTCGTTGCCTCACTCATTGGATCTCTCCTCCGTATCGTCGCCGCCGTTGAAGCGTTCAGAGAGCTGGTCGCAGGTCAGAGACGACCAGATCACGTGGCCGCTGTCCGTCACCAGCACGGCCCGGGTCTTGCGGCCGAAGCTGGCGTCGATGAGCACGCCCCGCTCCCTGGCCTCCTGGCCCAGCCGCTTCACCGGGGCGGAATCCGGGCTGACCACGGCCACCACCCGCTGGGGGTTGACCAGGTTGCCGAACCCGATGTTTACCAGTTTCATCGAAAGTCCTCCCGGTTATTCCAGATTCTGCACCTGCTCCCGGATCTTTTCGATCTCCGCCTTGATGTCCACCACCGTGCGGGTGACGTCCAGATCGGAGCACTTGGAGCCGATGGTGTTGGCCTCCCGGTTGAACTCCTGGATGAGGAAGTCCAGCTTGCGGCCCACGGCCCCGCCGCCCGCCAGCAGATCCCGGAGCTGGGAGATGTGGCTGCGCAGACGCACTGTCTCCTCGTCCACCGCCACCTTGTCGGCAAAGATGGCCGCCTCGGTGAGGATGCGGCTCTCGTCGATCTGGGTGTTCTGGAGCACCTCCTGCATGCGGGCCTCCAGCTTTGCCCGGTACTCCGCCACCGTCTGGGGGGAGCGCTCCTCCACCCTGCCCACCATGGTCTCGATGGCGGCGGCCCTGCCCAGGATGTCCTCGGCCAGCCTGGCGCCCTCCTTTTCCCGCATGGCGTTGAAGTCGGCGATGGCCAGATCAAGAGAGGCCAGCAGCCGCTCCTTCATCTGCTCCGCATCCTCCTCTTTTTTCTCCACGGTCAGCACGTCGGGGAAGCGGGCCAGATCGGTGACCTCGTAGTCGAAGCGGATGGTCTCCCCGCCCAGGGCGCGGAGCTGGGACAGGGCGGCGATGTAGTTCCTCGCCAGCGCCTCGTTGACGGTGACGGTCATGTCGTCCCCGCCGGCGTGGGTGACGGTGACGAACACGTCCACCTTGCCCCGGCCGATGCCCGCCTGGACTTTGGCCTTCATGGCGTCTTCGGCGAAGATATAGCTGCGGGGCATCTTGACGGTGCAGTCCAGATAGCGGTTGTTCACCGAGCGCAGCTCCACGGTGACGGTCATGTCCTCGTAGGCCAGCTCTCCCCGGCCGTAGCCGGTCATGCTTCTAACCATATTGACGTTCTCTCCTTCACAGGGGAAAATTTATCGGATGTTCTTGTCCACCCGGGCGATATAAAAAGCGATCAGCTTGCTAAACCCGAAGTCATACAACAGGAAAATCACGTTTCCGATGGGATACGCCAGCCACCAGGCATTGCCCATCGCCTCCGGGCCGACCAGCAGCCACAGAAGCAGCCACAGAATGGTCAGCGCGGCATTGAAAAACGCCAGCTTGAGCAGATATTCCAGCGGCTTTTTGAGCCTGCGGCCCTCAATCAGTGACTTGACCATGGGATAGAGCCCGAACAGAACCGCGAACATCACCGGATAGGACTTATCCGGCACCAGCAAAAGGGAGAGCACAGACACGGCGGCCCAGCTCAAAAAGCCCGCCCGCAGGTCGACGGAGACCACCGCCCCCGCCATCAGCACCCCCGCCGCCGCCACGATGCCGATGTTCCCCCGCGGCGCGATAGAGCCCAGGTAGACCAGCACCAGCGCCACCGCCGACAGGATCGCCGGATAGGCCACGTTTGCCGCAGCGCTTTTCCGTCTCATGTCAACACCGGCCTCCGCCGCCGCAGAGACAGTTCAGGCACATCATGGTGGTGCAGCAGTCCAGGCTGTCGCACTGGGCGCCGGACATGCCGGTGGGCTGATAGCCGTAGCCCCCCTGCTGCATCATGGCCAGGGCCTGCCGGAACTCCATGTTGCCGGGTTCCATCTGGACGGCCAGCTGGAAGTTCTGCCGAGCCTCGTCCAGCCAGCCCCGGCGGTAGGCGATGCTCCCCATGAGGAAGTACCACTCCCCCGTCTTGGCGCCGGCGCCCTGGAGGGTCTGCTCCGCGCCGTCCAGGTCGCCGTCATTGATCTGCCGGCGGGCCTGGGCAAAGGCCGGGCTGGAGGAGGTCTGCTGATAGCCGTACCCGCCCTGCTGGGAAGCGCCGGAGTAACTCTGCTGGTAGGCGGAGCCGCCGGAGTAGCCGGAGGAGTATCCGCCCTGACCGGCGCGGCTCTTGGTGATGGCGTCGTAGGCCTCGTTGACCTCTTTCATCTTCTCCTCGGCCAGGTCGGCCAGGGGGTTGTCCTGATAGTTGTCCGGGTGATACTTCCGGGCCAGCTCACGGTAGGCTTTTTTGATTTCCTCGTCGCTGGCGCCCTGGCTGACGCCCAGAACCTCATAGGGATCACGCATGGGAGTCCCTCCTTTTTCCGGTCTTTTGTAGTTCCTTCCACCGGCCCTCCAGCACGGCGTTCTGCACCGTGGGCAGGCCGAGGTATATCACGTTCTCCACGATGGGAGCCCACTCGCCAAGGGCCATCAGGTTGGCCGCAGAGGCGGTGAGGCGGGCGGAATGGGTAAGCGTGGTCTCAAAGTAATCCCGCTGTTCCCTGACCTTGCCCTCAAAGCGGGCGTCCAGGGGATTGTAGCGGTTTCGCCTGGCGTCGTCGTCCAGGTCGTCCCAGGCGTCCACCAGATAGATCCAACGGCCAAGGTGGTACAGCAGCTGTTCCATGGGCCGCCGGTTGGGGTGATCCGACCGCAGACTGTCCGCCGCCGCGGAGAGCAGCCCGGCGAACACGTCCGCCACGCGATCCAGCTCCGGGGAGCGCCGCGCCTCCATTTCGCTGAGCCGCGCCAGCCCCTCCCG
This sequence comes from uncultured Oscillospiraceae bacterium, assembly GCA_947628315.1. Lineage (GTDB taxonomy): Bacteria > Bacillota > Clostridia > Oscillospirales > Oscillospiraceae > Enterenecus. The sequence goes on along the minus strand of CANQZJ010000019.1, from coordinate 17,788 downwards.
CACCTTTTGATCAAACTCCGGTCGGGCGGCGGCCGCTTTCCGGTAGCCGCGCCGGAACACCGATCTCAAAAACCGCGCGGGCAGGCCGGCAAAAAACCCGTGATCCGCCACGTCGTCACACAGCTTGTGCCAGGTGAGGATCATGCTCTCGTCGGCGGCCAGATCCATCGCGTCCCCCTTCAGGCAGGTGCGCGGCCTGCGGATGGGGTGCGCGGGGCACTTCCGGCACTCCGTGGAGCACGCCTCCCCCACCGCCAGCAGGATGGTGAGAAAGGTGAAGTCGTATTGCAGGGTGAACCGCGCCCAGAAGCCGCAGCGCTCACCCATGGCGTGGCACAGGCCGCAGTAGGCGGACTGGTAAAGTTCCCGCTGCCCGTCGGTCAGGCGGTCGAGGACAGGGCGGACATAGCCGAACATTTACTCCCCGGCCTCCACCAGATTGACGGCGATGCGGTAGTCCCCCGCCAGCACCCCCACCTCGGCGGCGGAGGGCACGCTGTCCAGATAGACGTACACCGTGGCGGTGTACTGTCCGGCGGCGGGCGTCAGGCTTTGCAGATCGGCCACCGCCCGGAAGCTGTCAACGGTGAGGGCCTCCACCTGGGCGGCGCTGCCCCGGACGGTCACCGAGAGCATCTGAGTGATGACGTCCGCCGTCCAGCCCTCGGGCACGTTGATGCAGGTGATGTTGGTCACGTCAAAAGTCTGTTCCACCAGCTGCTTGTTGAAGCTGACTTTCACCTTCACCTTGTCCACACCGGTGATGTTGGTCAGCTCATCGGCCAGGGGCACCGGGTAGGTGAGCTCCTCCCCGTCGCTGACGGCGGCCAGGTCGATGGTGGCGAGGCTGATGGTTCCCGCGGCCTTCACCGCCTCCACCGCCTCGGTGGTTCCGGCCACCCGGATGCTGTCCACAGACAGCTTCGCGGTGGCAGTCTCAGCGGACACGCCGCCGCCGTCCGTGAAGGACACGGCCAGCGGGATCTCCGCGGTCGCCTGGATGGGGAAGAACGTGTGGACGGTATCCACATCGCGGAGCAGATCCGACGTGGACAGGATATCGCCGCTGGGGTCGATGAGATCATAGCCGTACTCGCCGCTGACGGACTCGGTCAGGCTGTCCCCTCCCACCGTGACCCGGGCGTATTCCACCTGGTTGACCAGCTCCTGCCGGCCGCTGATCACGATGTGATCCGGTGAGAACATGAAGTCCTCATCGTCGCCGGCCAGATAGCCCTCGGCTACGGTGCCGTTGAACTCGCCCCGGATCTCGATCTCCCGGCTGATGAACCGGGCCACCTCAACATCCAGGACGTTGCCGTTGACACCGCTGACGATGGTCACATGGCTCTGGTCTACGCCGGCGGGGAGGGTCACGGCATAGCTCAGCGTGTGGGTGCCCTCCTCGGCGATGCCGGACACGTCGGCGGTCACCTGCACAGTCCTGTTGGTGAGGGTCGCCAGCACCCGGTTGGTGGCCTGTACGGTCACCTGCGCGTAATACCGCTCGCCCACCAGCATGAGGCCCCGGTTCTCCAGGATCCCCACGCCCGTGAAGTTGACGGGGATGTTGTGGATGGTCTGGGTGTGGGGCGTGGTGTCGGTAGCGGTCACATAGAGCCACAGGCCCACAGAGACGACGATGGAGAGGAGCACATAAAGGATCTTGCTGTTAAGGATTTTCTTTCCCATTTGCACCCTCCCCCTTGAAGCCCTTGAATACGCTGGTGATCTTGGCGGCGGCGGTGGCGGTGGGCGCCTCCGAGCCGGTGATCAGCTCCTCCCGGAGGATCTGCTCCAGCTCCGCCCGGGTCAGGCCCCGCTTCAGCACGCCGTTGATGGCCACAGAGATGGAACCGGTCTCCTCGGACACCACGGCCACCACCGCGTCGGAGTTCTCGCTGGCGCCGATGGCCGCCCGGTGGCGCATGCCCAGATCCCGGCTCAGATTCACGTTGCCGGACAGGGGGAGCATACAGCCTGCGCCCACGATGCGACCCGCCCGGACGATGACCGCCCCGTCGTGGAGGGGGGCCTTGTTCCAGAACAGGTTTTTCAGCAGCTGGGCGGATACCGCCGCGTCCAGGGTGGTGCCGGTCTTCAGCATATCGTCCAGAATGGTTTTGCGCTCGAACACCATCAGCGCCCCCACCTTGTCGGCGGACAGGCTCTCGTAGGCCGCCGCCGTCTCCACGACGGCCTGCTCCATATCGTCGCCGGAACGCTCGGAGACGAACAGCTCCTTGATGCGGCCGCTGCCCATCTGCTCCAGGAAACGGCGCAGCTCCGGCTGGAACAGGATGATGAGGGCGACGACGCCCAGCTCCACCGTGCGGTTGAGCACATAGCTCACCACCCGGAGGCGGAGCAGGTTTGCCAGCAGCATCGCCGCCAGGATGATCACCACCGCCCGCACCAGCTGACCGGCGCGGCTCCGCCGGGCGAACATGCACAGATAGTACACGCCAAAGGCGATCAGGATCATGTCCAGCACGTCAAAGGGGCCGATCAGCTTTAAGTACTCCGGTAGCTGCCCCAAAAATCTCAAAATAGCGTCCATGTCCCGACCCTCTCTCCGTGTCAAATCGATTGGCGCGTTCCCGCGTCCGACGTGTGTGCAAAATCATTCATGGTATTATACCATATCCTGCCCCCATATGGCAAGTAAAACGGTAAAATTTTGAGGTAAAATCCGGCCACAAATGAGAACAGACGCGGTTTTCACCGCGCCTGTCCCCTGTTTGAAACGATCTGTCTGAAAATCTCCGCCGCCCGGTCGATCTGCGGGGCGGTGTTGAACGCCGAAAGGCTGAACCGGACGGTGCCGCTCTCCTCCGTGCCGGCGGTGCGGTGCGCCAGCGGCGAGCAGTGGAGCCCCGCCCGGACAGCTACGCCGCGCCGTGCCAGCGCCGCGCCCACGTCCTCGCAGTCCATACCGTCCACGGTGACGGAAAACAGGCCGCTCTGATCCGAACCACGGTACACCGTCACGCCGGAGACGGTGGACAGCCGGTCCATCATACGGCGGGCCAGTCTGACCTCGTGGGCGTGGATGCGGGATATCCCCTTCTCTTTGATGAAGCGCATCCCGGCCAGCAGACCGGCGGCGCCGCACACATTCTGGGTGCCCGCCTCCAGCCGGTCGGGCAGGAAGGCGGGCATTTCCTGCCGGCGTGACAGGCTGCCGGTGCCGCCAAACAGCACGGGCTTTGTATCCGCCCCGCAGAGCAGCAATCCGGTGCCCTGAGGGCCGTACAGCCCCTTGTGCCCCGGCATCGCCACGAAGGCCGCGCCCCAGCGCTCCATATCCACCGGCAGCACCCCTGCGGACTGCGACGCGTCCACGATCAGCGGCACGTGACGCTCTTTGCAGAGTGCGGCGATGCGCTCCACCGGCTGGACAAATCCAAACACGTTGGAGACGTGGTTGCAGATGACCAGGCTCACATCCGTGGTCAGCTCCCGGCGGAACGCCTCATAGACGCCGTCTGAATCGAACAGCGGGCCGGCGGCGACTTTCACCTTGATGTCCGTGCGGGCGCGGAGCGGCCGGGTGACGGCGTTGTGTTCGTACCCGGAGATCAGCACCGTGGCCCCCGGCCCCGCCAGCGAGTGGATGGCGATATTCAGTCCGTGGGTGGCGTTGGAGGTGAGGATCACCCGCTCCGGGTCGCTTACGCCGAACAGCTCCGCCGCCAGCTCCCGGCAGCGGTACATGGCGTCGGCGGCCAGGGCGCTGGCCGGGTGCCCGCCCCGCCCGGGGCTTGCCATGTGGGTCATGGCCCAGGCGGCGGCCGCCGGGACTGTTTTCGGCTTCTCCAGGGTGGTGGCGGCGCTGTCCAGATAGATCATGGGGCCACCTCGCTGTAGACCCCCTCCGCGGACTGGAGGAACACCTGCCGGGGGGGCATCCCCTCCCGGCGGAGGATCACCAGCGCGTCGGTGAGCTTTCGCTCCGCCACCCGCACGCAGTAGCCGCACCCCTCCCTGGAGATCACCTTGGGGGCGCGGATCACAGAGCCGGCGATGCCCGCCCGCTCCAGCAGATGGGCGGTGCGCTGCGCGTGGGTCAGCGAGCGGCAAACGATCAGATAGTGAACCATCGGCCCATCATTCCTTTCCTCATTCAAGGGGCGCGAAAACGCTCCTCACAAGGCATTGTATGCCTCGCGAGGAGCGCTGGTGCGCGCTGTTCACTTGTCTGTGATGAGAGCCACCGCGTGGGCGGCTATCCCTTCCCCAGCCCCGGTAAAGCCCAGCCCCTCCTCGGTGGTGGCCTTCACGTTCACCCGATCCGCCGGGATCCCCATGACCGCGGCCAGCTTTTCCCGCATGGCCGGGATAAACGGTGACAGCCTGGGGCGCTGGGCGATGACGGTGGCGTCCACGTTGCCCACTGTATAACCCCTGTCGCCGAGCATCCCCATCACCCGCTCCAGCAGGAGCAGACTGGAGATACCCTCATAGGCGGGGTCGTCGTCCGGGAAGGCGTGGCCGATGTCCCACAGGCCGGCCGCCCCCAGCAGGGCGTCCATGACGGCGTGGGTGAGCACGTCGGCGTCGGAGTGGCCCAGCAGGCCCAGGGCGTGCGGCACCTCCACCCCGCCCAGGATCAGTTTCCGATCCGGCGCCAGCTTATGTACGTCGTATCCGTGTCCGATGCGCATCATTGGCCGTATTCCTCCATCAGGCACCTGGCAATGGCCAGGTCGGCGGGCGTGGTGAGCTTGATATTCCGCTCGTCGCCCGCCACCAGCGCCACCTTCATGCCCAGCCGCTCCACGGCGGCGCAGTCGTCGGTGAGCTCCACCCCGTCGTCGATGGCTTTTTGCAGGGCGGCTCGGATCAGATCGCCGTCGAACACCTGGGGGGTTTGGACGGCGTACAGCGTGGCGCGGTCGGGCGTCTCCGCCACATAGCCGTCCGCCACCCGCTTGATGGTGTCTTTCACCGGGAGGGCGGGCGCCGCCGCGCCGCAAAAGACCGCCTGTGCCACCGCCTCCTCAATGACCTCCACGGTGACGAAGGGCCGCGCCCCGTCATGGATGGCGATGAGCTTCGCCTTGTTCTTCACTTCCAACGTGCCCAGGCGGGCGGACTGGGTGCGGTTCTCACCGCCCCGGATGACCTTGGTGACCTTGTCGAGGCCGGCCTCTTTGCACAGCCCCGCGATCTGGCCGATGGCGTCCTCCCGGGCGACCACCACGATCTCCTCAACGGAGGGGGCGGCCTGGAAGGCGCGGAGGCAGCGGATGATTGCGGGCTCGCCGCCCACGTTGGCCATGATCTTGTCAAAGCCCATCCGGGTGGAGCTGCCCGCCGCCACCACCACAACGGAGCACTTCACCGGGTCGGCCTTACCCGTCAGTTTTTGCAGCAGTTGTTTCAGCATGACGATATCCTCCAAAGCACAATATGCGTATGCGAAAAAGGAGCCCTTCCGGCTCCTTCCGCTCGATCACTGACGCAGGACACTGTCCACGCTGGCCTCCACCGTCTCATAGGGAAGGCTCTGAGCCAGCACCAGTTCGGAAATCAGGATCTGTTTTGCCATGTGGAGCATCTTCCGCTCCCCGTTGGAGAGGCCTTTTTCGCCCTCCCGTGCCATCAGACCCTTGATGACCGTGGCGACCTCAAGCAAATCGCCGCTCTTCAGCCGCACCATGTTTTCCCGGTAACGGCGATTCCAGTTCTGGGTCATATCGACCTTGATGTGTTCCATTTCACTGAGAATGTGCTCCGCCTGCTCGCCGGTGACGATGGGGCGGACGCCGATCTCCTCGGTGCTTCCGGTGGGGATCATCACCATCATGCTCCCGGCGGACAGCTTTAACAGGTAGTAGTCCTGTGTCTGTCCGGCCACCTTCTTCTGGACGATGGAATCGATGATCCCGGCCCCGTGCATGGGGTGAACCACCTTATCCCCGACCTGATACACGCCATCACCTCCTTTTGACGATATACGAACCCATCACTAATATACCAGATCCTTGGAAGATTTGCAAGCGTTTTTCGCATTTTTGTGGAAAAATATTTATGATTTACCCAATTTATCCCCATATTTTTCCGTCATTTCTTCCAATTTGACAGAAATCGACGCTCTGTAGGGCGCAAAAATCCCCGGCGGAGATATCCTCCGCCGGGGATTACCTCAGATCACATGGTTCACAAGAACGCCGACGCCCTCGATGTCCACTTCCACGGTGTCGCCGGGCACCATGGGGCCGATGCCCGCCGGGGTGCCGGTGGCGATGACGTCACCCGGCTCCAGGGTGATGCAGGCGGTGATAAACTCCACCAGCTTCGGGATATCGGTGATGAAGTCGGCGGTGTTCCCCCGCTGGACGGCCTTGCCGTTGAGCCGGGTCTCCACCTTCAGCCTGGAGGGCTCCACCTCGTCGGTGACCCAGGGGCCGATGGGACAGAAGCCGTCCATGGACTTGCCCCTTGTCCACTGGCCGTCGTGCTGCTGGACATCCCGGGCGGTGACGTCGTTCAGACAGGTGTAGCCCAGAACATAGTCCGCAAAGTCTTTTGCCTTTACATTCTTGGCGCGGCGCTTGATGACCACCGCCAGCTCACCCTCGTAGTCCAGCCGCTGGACAAAATCCGGGGCGTGGACGGAGCCCTCGTGCCGGTTGAGGGTGTTGAGGGCCTTGATGAACAGCACCGGGAATCCTGGGGGCTCGGCCCCCATCTCCCGGGCGTGGTCGGCGTAGTTCTTGCCGACGCAGACGATCTTTGTCGGCTCGCAGGGGGCCAGCAGCTTGCAGCCGGTCAGCGGATAGCTGCCGCCGTCGTACTCGATGCCCTCAAAGGGGGCTTTTTTCAGGGTGAGGACATCCTCCCCCTTCACCACGCCCCACCGGGCGCCGCCCGGCAGGTCGATGCGCGCATATTTCATAGGTTTCCCTCCACATGTTCCAGGATCAGGCCCAGCAGCCGCTCCCGGCCCTCCCCTTTCTCGGCGGAAAAGGGCACCAGCGGCGTTTGATCCGGCAGTTCCAGCGTCTCGCGGATGAGGGCAAGATTTCCCTCGATCTCGCTCTTTTTCAGTTTGTCCATTTTGTTGGCAACGACCACGCAGGGTTGATTCGTGCTCAAAAACAGGTCGGACATGGTGCGGTCGTCGGCGGTGGGTCTGTGCCGGGCGTCCACTACAAGGATGCCCAGCGCCATCTTCCCCACATCGGCAAACCACTGCTCCATGAGCCTTCCCCAGCGGTCGCGCTCCGCCTTGGACACCTTGGCGTAGCCGTAACCGGGCAGATCCACCAGGTACAGCCTGCCGTCGATGCGGAAGTAGTTGATCTGGGTGGTCTTGCCGGGGGCGGCGCCCACCCGGGCGAAGTTTTTGCGGTTCAGCAATTTATTGATGACCGACGACTTGCCCACATTTGACCGCCCCGCGAACACCGCCTGGGGCAGGCCGTCCCGGATGAAGCCGGCGGGCGCCGACGCCGAGCGGACGAACTCCGCTTTATTCCAATTCACCGCCATAGCCGCCTCACTGGCACAGGCCGATGGGGTTGACGGCGGGGATGGACTGCTCCGTGACCGGGGCGTTTTTGGCGTCCACGGGGGCGGGTTTCGTCACCAGCGCCTCCGCCAGGGCCTCGTCCGCCTGCTTGATGGGGACGAATCTCAGCGCGGCCCGGACGGTCTGGTCGATGTCGTCCAGATCCTTCACGTTGTCGGCGGGGATCAGCACGGTGCCGATGTGGCTGCGCAGCGCGGCCATTGTCTTCTCCCGCAGGCCGCCGATGGCGAGGACACGGCCCCGCAGGGTGATCTCCCCCGTCATGGCCACGTCCCGGCGCACGGGGATGCCGGTGAGGGCGGACACCATCGCGGTGGCGATGGCCACGCCGGCGGAGGGGCCGTCCTTTGGCACCGCGCCCTCCGGGAAGTGGACGTGGATATCCTTCGTCTTGTAGAAGTCCTCCTCCACCCCCAGCCGGGCCGCGTGGCCCCGGATGAAGGACAGCGCTGCCTGGGCGGACTCCTTCATCACGTCCCCCAGGTTGCCGGTGAGGTTGATCTTGCCGGCGCCGGGGACAACATTCACTTCGACTTCGAGGATCTCTCCGCCCACGGACGTCCAGGCAAGGCCGTTGACCACGCCCACCAGCGGCTCTTTGTCCGGGGCATCATCCTGATAGCGGCGGGGCCCCAGCAGCTCCTGGAGGCCGCCCTCGTCCACGGTGACCCGCTTGGCGCCGTCCCTGACGATCTTCACCGCCGCCTTGCGGCACAGGGCGGCCAGACGCCGCTCCAGCAGCCGCACGCCGGACTCCCGGGTGTAGCCGGTGATGATGGCGAGGATCGCCTCGTCGGTGATCTTCAGTTTGGATTTGGTGAGGCCGTGGCGCTTCAGCTCCCGGGACAGCAGGTGGCGTTTGGCGATCTCCAGCTTCTCCCTGTCGGTGTAGCTGGGCAGCTCGATGACCTCCATCCGATCCAGCAGGGGCCGGGCGATGGTCTCGGTGGTGTTGGCGGTGGTGATGAACATCACGTCGGACAGGTCGAAGGGCAGCTCCAGATAGTGATCCCGGAAGGTGGAATTCTGCTCGCCGTCCAGCACCTCCAGCAGCGCCGCCGAGGGGTCGCCCCGGTAGTCGGAGCCCACCTTGTCGATCTCGTCCAGCAGCAGCACCGGGTTGGCGCTGCCCGCCTGCCTGACGCCGGCGATGATGCGGCCCGGCATAGCGCCGATATAGGTTTTGCGGTGGCCGCGGATGTCCGCCTCGTCCCGGATGCCGCCCAGGGAGATGCGGGCCAGCTTGCGGTTCATGGCCCTCGCCACGCTCATGGCGACGGAGGTCTTGCCCACCCCCGGAGGGCCCACCAGGCAGATGATCTGCCCCTTCAGATCCGGGGCCATCTGCTTGACGGCCACGAACTCCAGAATGCGCTCCTTGACCTTCTCCAGGCCGTAGTGGTCGGCGTCCAGCGCTCTGGACACGGCGTCCACGCTGACGCGCTCTTTCGTCCTGACTTTCCAGGGCAGCTCCAGGCAGGTGTCCAGATAGCCCCGGATCACAGCGGCCTCAGCGGAGCCGAAGGGCTGCTTTTCCAGGTGCTTGATCTCCTTCTCCAGCTTCTCCCGCACCACGTCGGGCAGGTCGGCCTCGACCACGCGGCGGCGGTACTCGCCGATCTCGTCCTGGTCGTCGCCCTCTCCCAGCTCCCGCTGGATGACCCGCATCTGCTCCCGCAGGAAATAGTCCCGCTGGGAGGTGGCGACCTGCTCATGGATCTTGGCGGCGAGGTCGGCCTCCGCCTCCAGGATCTCCACTTCCCGGTTCAGGATCCGGCACAGCAGGGCGATCCGCCGGGCGGGGCGCAGCTCCTCCAGCACCGCCTGCTTGTCCTCGAACCGCAGAGGGAGATTTTGCGCGGCGTAGTCGGAGAGATAGGCGGGGTCGTCGCTGGCCAGCAGCCGCAGATAGATCTCCGGCGGCACCCGGTCGGAAAGCTCGGTGTAGCGCTCCATAGAGGCGTACACCTGGCGGATGGCGGCCTCGGTACGGGTGGAGTTCCCCCGCAGCTTCTCCGGCGGGGCGATGGGCTCCACCTCCGCCGTCAGGTACGGTTCGGTGGCAGTGAGCCGCACCATGCGGCCCCGGCTGCGGCCCTCCACCATCACACGGACGCTGTTCTCCGGCAGGCGGAGGATCTGCTTCACGTCGGCAATGGTGCCAATGGTGTAAAGGTCTTTCCCTTTCGGGTCTTCAACGGTCACGTCCCGCTGGGTCACAAGGAAGATGGCGCGGTTCTCCGCCATGGCGGCCTCCAACGCCTTGATGGAAGCGTCCCGCGCCACGTCGAAGTGGAGGGTCAGCTGGGGGAACACGGTCAGTCCCCTCAGCGCCAGCGCAGGCATCACGTTATATTCGGTCATAATATCCCTCCTCAATGGGGAAAAAGGGGCGGGCTCACGCCCACCCCTAAAGCGTTACGACGCGTTGTCCTGTTGGGCGGCCCTGCCGCCCTTCTCGGCGTGGAGGTCGGCGGCACCCAGACGGTGACGGGCGGGTCTCCCCTCCTCCCGGAGGATCTCCGGCTCCGCCGTGCCCCGGATGGCGTCCCCGGTGACGGTCACCTTCACGATGCTCTGATCCGACGGCACATCGTACATGATGGGGGTCATGGTCTCCTCCAGCACGGCGCGGAGGCCGCGGGCGCCGATCTTGCGCTCCAGCGCCTTGTCGGCGGCGGCGTCCAGAGCGTCGGGGGTGAACTCCAGCTCCACGTCGTCGTAGTCCAGCAGCTTGATATACTGCTTCACCAGGGCGTTTTTGGGCTCGGTGAGGATGCGCACCAGCTCCTCCCTGCCCAGAGCGTTCAGGGTGGTAATGACGGGCAGACGGCCCACCAGCTCCGGGATGATGCCGAATTTCAGCAGGTCGTGGGGCTGGACGGACTTGAGCACGTTGGCGCGCTCCCGCTCGGACGCGGTCTTGACATTGGCGCCGAAGCCGATGGTCTTCTGATCCAGACGGCGCTCCACGATCTTCTCCAGGCCGTCGAACGCGCCGCCGCAGATGAACAGGATGTTCTTGGTGTTGATCTGGAGGAAGTCCTGGTGGGGGTGCTTGCGGCCGCCCTGGGGCGGGACGTTGGCCACGGTGCCCTCCAGGATCTTCAACAGCGCCTGCTGTACGCCCTCGCCGGACACGTCCCGGGTGATGGAGGTGTTCTCGCTCTTGCGGGCGATCTTGTCGATCTCGTCCACGTAGATGATGCCCCGCTCCGCCAGCTCGATGTCGTAGTCGGCGGCCTGCACCAGGCGCAGGAGGATGTTCTCCACGTCGTCGCCCACGTAGCCGGCCTCGGTGAGGGTGGTGGCGTCGGCGATGGCGAAGGGCACCTTCAAAATGCGGGCAAGGGTCTGGGCAAAGAGGGTCTTGCCGCAGCCGGTGGGGCCGATCATGAGGATATTGCTCTTCTGGAGCTCCACGTCGTCCCCGCCGCCGAAGTAGATGCGCTTGTAGTGGTTATACACCGCCACGGACAGCGCCTTTTTGGCGTCCTCCTGGCCGATGACGTACTGGTTGAGCACCTCCACCATCTCCTGGGGGGTGGGGATGATGTCGGGCACGTCGTTGACGGCGTCCACATTGTCCGGCCCCTCGTCCAGGATGTCCATGCACAGGTGGACGCACTCGTTGCAGATATAGGCTCCGGGCCCGGCGATGATCCGCTCCACCTGCTCCTGGTGCTTGCCGCAGAAAGAACAGCGGACAGACCGATACTCGTCTCTTGCCATAGGATCCTTCCTTTCCGGGTCAAACGGGCAAAGAGCGGAGTCTCCTCCGCTCTCTTCCCGTCGATCAGCGATTGGTGATGATCTTGTCGATGAGGCCGAACTCCTTTGCCTCCTCGGCGGACATGAAGTTGTCCCGCTCGCAGGCGGCGGTGACCTCCTCCACGCTCTTGCCGGTGTTGGCGGCCAGGATCTCGTTCATCCGCTTCTTGATGGTCTCCAGCCGCTTCAGGTGGATGGCCATGTCGGTGATCTGGCCCTGGGTGCCGGCGGAGGGCTGGTGGATCATGATCTCGGCGTTGGGCAGGGCGATGCGCTTGCCCTTGGCGCCGGCGGACAGCAGGAAGGCCGCCATGGAGGCGCACATGCCGACGCAGATGGTGGACACGTCGCACTTGATGTACTGCATCGTGTCGTAGATGGCCATGCCGTCGGTGACGGAGCCGCCGGGGCTGTTGATGTAGAACTGGATGTCCTTGTCGGGATCCTGGGCCTCCAGATACAGCAGCTGGGCGACCACGAGGGCGGCGGTGGTGGCGTTGACCTCCTCGCCCAGAAAGACGATGCGGTCGTTCAGCAGACGGGAGAAGATATCATAGGAGCGCTCGCCCCGGCTGGTCTGCTCCACTACGTAGGGTACCAAACTCATAAGAAAAACTCCTTTCGATGGGAAATGGTGGGGTCATTATACCCCGGTCAGGCAGGAACCTATTCCCACTCTCTCAAAAAGGCTTTTTACTCCGCCTTCTCCTCGGCCTTTTTCTTGGCGGCGCGCTTTTTGGGCTTCTCCTCGCCCTCGGCGTCCTTCTCGGCGGCCTTGGCGGCCTTCTTCACGGTCTTTTTGGTCTCCTTGGCCTCGTCCTTCTCGGCCTTCTCCTCGGCCTTGGCGGCCTTTTTGGCCGTCTTTTTGGCGGGCTTGGCGGAATCCTTCACCAGGTCGAACGCCTTGCGGGCGGCCAGATCCTTCTTGATGTCCTCCGCGGGGACGGCGGCCTTCACCGCGTCCAGCTCCATCTTGTACTGGTCGGCCAGGCGGGCGTACTCGGCGTCCACGTCGGCGTCGGTGACCTCGATCTTCTCGGCGGCAGCCACGGCCTCCAGGGCCAGCTCACGGCGGACGCTGCGGCCGGCGGCGGTCTTGGCCTGCTCCCGCATCATGTCCATGGACATGCCCATCATCTGCAGGTATTGGTCGAACTTGATGCCCTGGGACTGCACCTGATTGGCATAGTCCTCCAGCATCTTGTCGGCGCGGTAGTCCACCATGGCCTGGGGCACATCGCACTCCAGCTTCTCGATCAGCGCGTCGGTGACGGCCTCCTCGAAGTCCCGGTCGGCCTGATCCTGGCGGCGCTTGGCCAGCTTCGCGCCCAGATCCTTCTTGAACTCGTCCAGGGTGTCGAAGTCGGACACGTCCTTGGCGAACTCGTCGTCCACCTCGGGCTTCTCCTTCTCCTTGACCTCGTTGACCTTCACCTTGAACACCACGGCGGCGCCGGCCAGCTCGGGGGTGTAGTTCTCGGGGAAGGTGATGTCGATGTCCTTCTCCTCGCCGGCCTTCATGCCGACGACCTGATCCTCGAAGCCGGGGACGAAGGAGCCGGAGCCCAGCTCCAGGCTGTAGTTCTCGCCCTTGCCGCCGTCGAAGGGGACGCCGTCCTTAAAGCCCTCGAAGTCGATGACCGCGATGTCGCCCTTTTTGGCCTTGCGCTCCACGCTCACCAGGCGGGAGGCCCGGTCGATGTAGGGCTTCAGCTCGTTCTCGACGTCGGCGTCGGTGACCTTCACCTCGGTCTTGGGCACGGACAGGCCCTTGTAGTCCTTGATGGAGGTTTCGGGGCGCACGGTGACGGTGGCCTTGAAGGTGAAGCCGTCCTTGCCCACCTCCAGCACTTCCAGCTGGGGATAGGCCACGGGGTCGATGCCGGCCTCTTTCAGCGCGGCCTCATAGGCGTCGGGATAGGCCTCGGAGATGGCGTCCTCATAGAACACGCTCTCGCCGTAGAACTTCTCCACCATCCTGCGGGGCACCTTGCCCTTGCGGAAGCCGGGGATGGAGATGCTCTTCTTCTGCCGGTTGTACACCTTGTCGATGGCGGCCTGGAACTCGGCGGCCCCCACCTCGATGACCAGCTCGTAAGCGCTGTTCTCTTTCTTCTCGTTGCTCTTGATGTTCATGGTTGGTTTCCTCCCAAATCGGCCCTCGCAGAGCCTTCTTTCTAAATCGCCAGGATATTCTATCAGATGAGCGGAAAAATTTCCACTGTTTTTTTCGCTAATCCATGATTTTTTTCGGCCGGAATCCGACAAAATCCGCCGACACCAGCTGATAGTCCACTCCGTTCTGCTCTCCCTCCACCGCCAGGCGGTGGCTGGGGCCGTGGAGATGGCCGTAGCAGCAGGTCTTCACGCCGTACCGCTCCAGCAGGGCGATGATCTCCCCGCACCGGTAGCCCTTATACAGGGGCGGGTAGTGGAGAAAGCACAGCTTCTCCGCCTCCCCCGCCGCCTTGAGGGACGCCTCCAGCCGGATCAGCTCCCGGTTGAAGATCTTCTCCCAGTGGGGGGTGCCGTTCTCCTCAAAGAACCAGCCCCGGGTGCCGCAGAGGGCGGTCTCTCCGTAAAAGGCGCAGTTGTTGTGGAGGATGTGGAGCTTTGCAAAGCCGTTGGCGGCAAAAAAGGCGTTCATCTTGGCGGCGGTGTTCCACCAGTAGTCGTGGTTGCCCTTGACGATCCATTTTTCCCCCGGCAGGCTGTCGAGAAAGGCGAAATCCTCCCTGGCGCCCTCCAGATCCATGCCCCAGGACAGATCGCCGCAGAGGATCACCGTGTCGGAGTCGTCCACCGGGCTAAAACCCTCCCGGAGACGATCCACATAGTTCTCCCAGCCGGCGCCGAACACCTCCATGGACTTGTCCGGCGTCCCCAGCGCCAGGTGGGTGTCGCCGATGGCGTACAGAGCCATTCCGTCACCTCACGGGCGGTCAGGCCAGAAACGCCTGGACGGGGATCTCCATGTCCTTCTTCTCCACCACGGCGTTGAACCGCACCTGGCGATCCTTCAGCCGCGCCAGCGGAGCGGGCACCTCCACGCCGGTGATGTCGGACAGCTGATCCAGCGCCGCCAGGCCCTTCTTGGGAGCCCGCACGCCCAGGGCGTCCAGCACGCTGTCGCAGAACTTGAAGGCGCTGGCGGTGGACACCACCACAGTAGGGGTGTCGTCGCCGGTCTCCGCGCGGTACTGCTCCAGCACGTGGAATGCCACGGCGGTGTGGGGGTCGATCAGGTAGCTGTGCTCCTTCCACATCTCTGCGATGGCGGCTTTTGTCTGATCCTCATCGGTATAGCCGGCGTAAAACTGCTTCTGGATGCGATCCCGCAGGGCGGGCTCCACCCGGTAGGTGCCGTTTTCGCTGAGCTGGGCCATGTAGTCGGCAACCAGCTTGTCGTCCCGGCCGGACAGCTCGAACAGCAGGCGCTCCAGGTTGCTGGAGATGAGGATGTCCATGGAGGGCGAGATGGTGTTGTGCAGGGGGCGGTTGCGGTCGTACACGCCGGAGTTGATGAAGTCGGTGAGCACGTTGTTGGAGTTGGAGGCGCAGATCAGCTTCTTGATGGGCACCCCCATCAGCTTGGCGTAATAGCCCGCCAGAATGTTGCCGAAGTTGCCGGTGGGCACACAGAAGTTGACGGCCTGTCCCTTCCCGACGGCGCCCGCCCGGAGCAGGTCGCAGTAGGCGGAGGCGTAGTAGACGATCTGGGGCAGTACACGCCCCCAGTTGATGGAGTTGGCGGAGGACAGGAACCAGCCCCGCTGGGCCAGTTCGTCCGCCAGGCGCTTGTCGGAAAAGAGGGCCTTCACGCCGGACTGGGCGTCGTCAAAGTTGCCCACCACGGAGCAGACGCCCACGTTGCCGCCCTCCTGGGTGACCATCTGCAGTTCCTGGATCTCGGACACGCCGTCCTTGGGATAGAACACCAGGATCCTGGTGCGATCCACGTCCCGGAAGCCCTCCAGGGCGGCCTTGCCGGTGTCGCCGGAGGTGGCCACCAGGATGCAGGCGGACTTCTTCTCGTCGCTTTTGCCCAGGGAGGCGGACAGCAGATGGGGCAGCATCTGGAGCGCCATATCCTTGAAGGCGCAGGTGGGGCCGTGCCACAGCTCCATGCAGTAGGTCGTGCCGTCGATCTGCATGACAGGGGCCACGTCCGGGTCGCTGAAGCGCTCGCCGCCGTAGGCCGCCGACGCGTAGTTGTTCAGCTCCGAGCTGGAAAAGCCCTCCAGATAGCTGTTGAGGATATACACCACCCGCTGGCGGTAGGACATATCCTTCATGGTCTCCATGGCGTTGGCCGGCAGACGGGGGATCACGCCCGGGGTCATCAGGCCGCCGTCGGGAGCCAGGCCCTTGACGATGGCCTGGGCGGGGGTCATCCGCAGGTCTTTGTTCCGCGTGCTCACATAATTCATCTCGTGGTCACCACTCTCATCAGATTGTTGTAAAAGATATCCCGCACCAGGGTCTCGGAGTACCCGTGGCATAGAAGATGGTCGTACAGCCGGGGCAGCGCGTCGATGGCGGGCAGATCACGGATCGTGTCACAGCCGTCCCAGTCGCCGCCCAGGGCGAGAACGCGCTCTCCGCCCAGTTCAAGGATGTGATCCAGGTGGGCGCGGACAGCGTCCAGATCCAGGGAGCCGCCCACGAAGTCCGTAAAGAAGTTCATGCCGACGATACCCTGAATATTTATTATCGCAGTTATTTGTTCATCCGTCAAGTTCCTTGTGTGATCCCAGACCGATTTTGCGTTGGAGTGGCTGGCAATAAAGGGCTTCCGCGCCTGTTCCGCCACATCCCAGAACCCCGGCTCCGACAGATGGGACACGTCGATGAGGATATGTAAGTCCTCCATCCTGGCGGCGAACTGCCTGCCGAGAGGGGTCAGGCCCCGCTCCGGGTGATCCTTATGGGAGCCGGACAGGGCGTTGGCGTGGTTCCAGGTCAGGTTGACGGCCACCACGCCCTCCGCCGCGGCCCCGTCCAGCCGGGCGGGGTCGCAGCCCAGCAGCTCCGCCCCCTCCACCGACAGGAACGCCGCCGCTTTGCCCGATCTGTGGGCGGCCTCGACGTCCCCGGCGGTGCGGCACCGGACGATGTGGTCAGCGTTGGCGGCCATCTGGGCCTTAAAGCAGTCCAGCAGAGGCTGATACTTCCCCTCTGCCCCGTCGCCGGCGGCGAACAGGGCGAACAGCTGGCAGTAACGGTCAAAGACCGGCTCTGTTTTCTCCAGTGAGACCATGCCGCCGTTGGACGCCAGCCCCTCCCCCGTGTGCAGACATCGGGAGATGGTGTCGCAGTGGGCGTCGAACACCGGGATCTTACCCATACTCAGTCCCCCTAAAACGCGTTCTGGTAATAGCGTATGTCGGGCTGTTCCGTTTTGGCCCCGTCCGGCGCGTAGACCTCCGCCACATCGAACCGGGGCTGGAGCCTGCTGGGGTGGGTGGACAGATACCATTCCGCCGTGGCCTTCAGCTTGCGCTGCTTGTCCCGGGTGACGAACTCCCGCGCCTCGGCAAAGCGCCGGCTCTTGCGGAGCTTGACCTCCACGAAGACGATGTACTCCGCGCCCCGGGCGATCAGGTCGATCTCCCCGAAGCGGCTGTGGAAGTTGCGCTCCAGGATCGTCCAGCCTCTGTCCTCCATGGCGGAGGCGACCAGGCGCTCTCCGTAATTGCCCTTGACTTTGGCCTGGGCGCCGCCCGCGGGCTTTTTTGTCTCGCCGCTCATAACTTTTTCAAAAACGTCCGGCGGTGGATGGGCGAGGGCCCAAACTGCCGGAGCAGCTCCATGTGCCGTTTTGTGCCATAGCCCTTGTGCTTTTCAAACTCGTACCGGGGGTAGAGGGCAGCCATCTCCGCCATGTACCGGTCACGGCTCACCTTTGCCAGGATGGACGCCGCCGCGATAGACGCTGACAGGGAATCCCCCTTTACAACGCATTCGTGGGGCGTGGTGATGGCGAATTGCTTGCCGTGATCCCGGCTGCCGTCGATGAGGGCATAGTCCGGCTGGGGATCCAGCCGGTCGATGGCCAGCTGCATGGCCTTCATGCGGCAGCTCAATATGTCGGTGGCGTCGATCTCCTCCGCCTCCACGTATGCCACCGCCCAGGCCACGGCTCTCTCCTGAATGATGGGAAACAGCGCCTCCCGCTTTTTCTCGGTGAGCTGCTTGGAGTCGTTGAGGCCGGGCAGCTCCAACCCCTCCGGCAGGATGACGGCGGCGGCGTATACCCGCCCCGCCAGGGGGCCGGCCCCCGCCTCGTCGCAGCCGCAGATCAGGGAATATCCCTTCGACCGGGCCGCCTGTTCGATCTTGTAGTCGGGCATGGGGAACCCCTCCTTACTCCTCCGGCGTCTCCAGGGTGAACCGGCCCAGCTTTCCGGAGCGGAACTCGTCCAGCAGCACCTTCGCCATCCGCTCGGTGTCCGCCTCGCCGCCGGAGATCTTCAT
>CANQZJ010000018.1 GCA_947628315.1 uncultured Oscillospiraceae bacterium | reverse complement strand
CGGGATCAGCGCCGGCGCCCTGGGAGACCGGCTGTCCTGCGAGCGGTACGACTGCCGGAGCCGGTGGCTGGCGGAGCAGACGGCGGCGGGGCTGATCCGGGAGACCGCCATCCCCCTGACCGACCGGGACTACTCCACCGGGGAGAGGCGGCTGGTGCAGATCTACGGCGGCGCGGAGCTGGAGCCCGTGGAATTGGACTGGGCGGACGGGGCCTGGCTGGGACAGGCGAACGACGGCGGCGGAAAGGCCATCCGGGTGTTGGTGATCCGGGCGGGGAAGCTGGCCGCGCGGGTGTCGTCCACCGTGGATCTGAGCGCCCCGGAGAATTTGCAAATCGTCCGGGCAAAGCTGGGACTATAACAACAAACAGGCCCCCGGACATATCGTCCGGGGGCCTCTTGTCATTTCCGGGAAGTTTTGCGGAATTACACCTTTTCGAAGATGGTGGCGACGCCCATGCCGCCGCCGATGCACAGGGTGGCCAGGCCCTTCTTGGCCTCGGGCCGCTTCTGCATCTCGTGGAGCAGGGTGACGATGATCCGCGCGCCGGAGGCGCCCACGGGGTGGCCCAGGGAGATGGCGCCGCCGTTGACGTTGACCTTGCTCATGTCAAAGTGCAGCTCGCGGGCCACGGCCACGGACTGGGCGGCAAAGGCCTCGTTGGCCTCCACCAGGTCGATGTCCTCGATGGTGAGGCCGGCCTTCTTCATGGCCGCGCGGGAGGCGGGCACGGGGCCCACGCCCATGATCTTGGGATCCACGCCGCCCTGGCCCCAGCTGACCAGTTTGGCCATGGGCTTCAGGCCGTACTTCTCCACCGCGTCGCCGGAGGCCAGCAGGATGGCGGCGGCGCCGTCGTTGATGCCGGAGGCGTTGGCGGCGGTGACCCGCTGCACGTTCTTGTTGGTGTCCTCCGGGTGGATCTCGGTGGGCTCAAAGGTGTGCACCACTTCGGGAGTCTCGGGCAGAACGGGGAAGGCGCCGCGGAGCTTGGAGATGCTCTCTACCGTGACGCCGGCCCGGGGGAACTCGTCCTTCTTGAACTCCACTTCCTGCTTCTTCACCTTGACGGTGACGGGGACGATCTCGTCGTCGAACCGGCCGGCGGCCTGGGCGGCCTCGGTCTTCTGCTGGGAGGCGGCGGCGAACTCGTCCAGCTCCTGGCGGGTGATGCCCCAGATGTCGCAGATGTTCTCGGCGGTGGTGCCCATGTGGTAGTTGTTATAGGCGTCCCAGAGGCCGTCCTTGATCATGGTGTCGATCATCTGGGTGTGGCCCATCCGGGCGCCGTAACGTCCGGTGGGGAGGGCGTAGGGGGCGGCGCTCATGTTCTCGGTGCCGCCGGCCACCACGATGTCGGCGTCGCCGGCCAGGATGGCGCGGGCGCCCTCGATGACGGACTTCATGCCGGAGCCGCAGACCATGCCCACGGTGTAGGCGGGGACGGAGTAGGGCAGGCCGGCCTTGATGCTCACCTGCCGGGCCACGTTCTGGCCCTGGGCGGCGGTGAGGATGGAGCCGAACATCAGCTCGTCCACCTGCTCGGGCTTCACGCCGGCGCGGTTCAGCACTTCCTTGACGACCACGGCGCCCAGATCGGCGGCGGGGGCGTCCTTCAGAGAGCCGCCAAAGGAGCCCACGGCGGTACGGCAGCAATTCACTACGTAGATGTCTTTCATGGTTTGACCTCCAATATTTTTTTCATGAGGGGGTGCTCAACATTTCAATTATATAATGGAACGGGTAAAAAATCAACAGGGAAAAGGCGTTTTCCCGGGGAAAGGCGCCGGATCTCGCAAAACGGGCGGATCATCTCCGGAGGCCGCGGCGGAGGGCCTTCTCCGCCTCGCACACCAGCACCGGGGCAAGGGACAGCCCCAGCACGCACAGCCATTCGGGGGCGGTCAGCGCCGTGACCCGGAACACCGCCATCAGCGGCGGGAAGAGCAGAACGGCCAGCTGGAGGGCCGCCCCCACCAGAAACGCCCTGTTCATGGCGGGGTTGGTGAAGAGGCCGATGGCGAAGATGGAGCGATCCTCGCTGCGGACGTCGAAGGCGTGGAACAGCTGGCAGAAGGTGAGGGTGGCGAAGGCCATGGTGTTGGCGGCGGCGTTGGCGGAGGCGGGGCCGCTCAAAACATACTCCCCCAGCCAGTAGGCACACAGCGTCAGCAGGCCCACCATGGCCCCCTGCCAGGCGAGACGCAGAGAGAACGCCCGGTCGAACAGGGAGGCCCCCGCCGGGCGGGGTCTCTCCGCCATCACCGAGGACTCCACCGGCTCCATGCCCAGGGCCAGGGCGGGGAGGGAGTCGGTGACCAGGTTCAGCCAGAGGAGCTGCACCGCCACCAGGGGCGGCTGGCGGAAGTTGAACAGCGTCGCCAGAAACAGGGTCAAGATCTCCCCGATGTTGCAGGACAGTAAGTAATGGATGGCCTTTTTGATGTTGGAGTAGATGCCCCGGCCCTGCTCCACCGCCCGGACGATGGTGGCGAAGTTGTCGTCGGTGAGGATCATGTCCGCCGCGCCCTTGGCCACGTCGGTGCCGGCGATCCCCATGGCGCAGCCGATGTCCGCCGCCTTGAGGGCCGGCGCGTCGTTGACGCCGTCGCCGGTCATGGCCACCACCACGCCCCGCTTCTGCCACGCCTTGACGATGCGCATTTTGTGCTCCGGCGTCACCCGGGCGTAGACGGAGAACCGGTCGATATCCTGCTCCAACAGTTCCTGGGGCATGAAGTCCAGATCCTCCCCGGTGACGGCCAGATCGCCGGGGCGGCAGATGTCCAGCTCTCTGGCGATGGCCACGGCGGTGAGCTTGTGGTCGCCGGTGATCATCACCGGGCGGATGCCGGCGGCATAGCACTGGGCCACCGCGTCCTTTACCTCCAGGCGCGGCGGGTCGATCATCCCCACCAGGCCGGCAAAGGTGAGATCGCGCTCCAATGTCTGGGAGGTGAGGTTGCGGGGGACGGCGTCGACGTCCTTATAGGCGCAGCCCAGCACCCGGAGGGCCCGCTCCGCCATATCGGTGTTGGCGGCCTCCACGTTCCGGGCCAGGGCGGCGGTGAGGGGCGCCACGCCCCCCGCCAGAATGTGGGTGCACCGGGACAGCAGCACGTCCGGCGCGCCCTTCACCATCACCCGGTATTTATCCCCCACCGGGTGGACGGTGGACATCAGCTTGCGCTCCGAGTCGAAGGGCAGCTCCGCCACACGGGGGAACTCCCGGTTCAGGGCATTTTTGTCCAGGCCCTCGGCCAGCGCGGCGTCCACAAAGGCGGTCTCGGTGGGGTCGCCCACGGTTTTGGGGCGGCCGTTTTCGTCCGCCGTCAGAACGGCGTCGTTACAGAGCGCGCCGATGGTGAGCACGTCTTTGCGGTGGCGGGTTTCCGCCGTCCACACCTGCTTGACCGTCATCCGGTTCATGGTGAGGGTGCCCGTCTTGTCGGAGCAGATGACCCCGGCGCAGCCCAGCGTCTCCACGGCGGGCAGCTTTTTTACAATGGCGTTGTGCTTCACCATCCGCTGGACGCCCAGCGCCAGCACGATGGTGACGATGGCGGGCAGCCCCTCCGGGATGGCGGCCACCGCCAGGGACACGGCGGACAGGAACATATCCAGGATCGGATGATTGTACAGCACGCCCACGCCGAACATCACCGCGCAGACGGCGAGACAGACGAAGGACAGCGTTTTGGAGATCTCCGCCATTTTGCGCTGGAGGGGGGTGGAGGTCTCCTCCTGGCCGGTGAGAAGTTTGGCGATGCGGCCCACCTCGGTGTCCATGCCGGTGGCGGTGACCGCGCACACCGCCCGCCCGTTGGTGATGACGGTGGAGGACACCACCATGTTCACCCGGTCGGCCAGCGCCGTATCCGGCCGGAGAACGTCCACGGCGGACTTGTCCACCGGGACGGATTCGCCGGTCATGGCGGACTCGTCCGCCTTCAGGTTGGCGCACTCCAGGATCCGGGCGTCGGCGGGCACCAGATCCCCGGCCTCCAGCAGGATGATGTCCCCGGGCACCAGTTTGTCGGTCTCCACCCGAACCTGCCGTCCGTCCCGGAGGACTTTGGCCAGCGGCGCGGACATTTTCCGGAGGGCGTCCAGCGCCTTTTCCGCGCTGTCCTCCTGGGAGATGGAGATGCAGGCGTTGACCGCCACGATGAGCAGAATGATCAGCGCCTCGACCCAGTCCTCCCCGCCGGAGGAGATGAGGGACAGGGCGGCGGCCGCCAGCAGCACCAGGATCATGGGGTCTTTCAGCTGGGCGAAAAAGCGGACGGCCAGCGGCTCCTTTTTGGCGGCGGCCAGCCTGTTGGGGCCGTATGTACCGAGACGGCGGGCGGCCTCGGCCTCGGTGAGGCCGGCGGAGGGGGCCGCCTCCAGCAGGGAGAGCACCTGGGCGGGGGGTATGGAAAACCACTGCATGGCAAACACTCCTTTATCCATCCCATTATAGCGGGGGCGGAGCGTCGAAAAGACGGGAAGGGACAGGCAGAACAAAAAAGACCCATCCGCGTACGCGGATGGGTCAAAAAGCGGTCGAGGGGTCAGCCCACGGCCTCCACGCCGTTCCTGTCCTCGAAGTAGGCGTTGTAATGGGCGTTGTACTTATCGTAAAAATCCGCCAGATCCATGGAGGCTAAAGCGTCCGCGCGGGTGGTCTCTGCCTCGGCCGCCCAGCCGTCCATCATGCCCTGCAGCTGCCGGGCCCGGAGGTCGTCCTGATAGTTCTCTTTGGTCTCGTCGCGGAACTGGAGCTCCTGCCGGAGGAGGATGTGATAGCCGAAGGAGGTCTCCAAGATGTCAGAGATCTCGCCGGGCTTGAGGGCCAGGGCGGTCTCGGTGAAGCCGTCCACCAGGGGGTCGTCTATGGTGTACTCATAGCCGTCGGGTTCAGAGGCCAGGCCGGGATCTTCACTGTACTCGTTCATCAGTTCGTCGAACCTGGCCAGCTGTTCCTCGCCCTCCAGGGCCCGGAGCTGGGACAGGATGTCCTCCGCCAGGGCCTTTTTCTCGGCGATGACGGCGTCGTCCAGCGGCTCCTGGGTGGAGGTGTCGATGGTGGCCAGCAGGATGTGCTTTACCTGATAGACGTAGTTGTTCAGCTCCTCGTCGGTGGGGGTGGGGATGGTGGACAGCACGTTATCGTAATAAAAGTCGATGGTGGAGACAAAATCCAGGGACGCGTCGGTGAAGCCGAACGCGTTTTTGTATACCTCGGAGGTGCCGCCGTCGGCGAGGGTGGCCTGGGCGTCGGCCAGCTGCCCGTCGGTGAGGGGCACGCCCAGCTCATCGGCTTTCTGCCGGAGAACGGTGTAGTTGACGGCCATATCCTCCACGTCGTCCCTGAGAAGGTCTGAATACAAGGACAGATCCGGCAGTGTGCTGCCGGTGTAGTAGTAATACTGACTCTCCAGGTTGGCACAGGCGGAGAACAGCAGATAGCAGTACAGGTCGGCGGTGATATCCTCCCCGTTGACGGTGAGCACCACGTCGTCGGGGCTCAGGCCGGCGGAGAACTCCACCACGTTCCGGGTCAGATCCACCGGGATGTCGGTGACCCCGGCAGAGGGGGCGGCAGAGGGATCGGCGGAGGCGCCGGGATCCGCCGTGGCGTCAGGGGCGGCGGAGGGGGCGGCGCTGTCCTGCGGCCGCGCGGCGCCGCAGGCGGCGAGGCCCAGGGCCAGCACCAGGGCCAACAGCATGGCGAGGATACGCTTTTTCATTCAGATCACTCCATTCAAACAGTGGGGGAAAAGTGCGGCCATTGTATCATCCCGGCCGGGGAAAGGCAAGCCCCTGGGGGAATCGTTCACAATTCTTTTCCATTTTGGCCGAGGATGGCCTGGTAGCGATCCATCAGCCCGGAGGCCAGCCGGAGGGGATCCTCCCCCTTGCGGAGGCGCACGGTGAAGGCGGGGGTGTCCCCGGGGGAGAACAGCAGGCGGCCGGGATAACTCCCCGCCAGCTCGGAGATCTGCTTTAAGTCAAAGGCGGCGATGGTAAAGGTGATGGCGCCGTTTTTCTGGCTCACGTCGGTGACGCCGCAGGCCGCCCCCTGACCCCGCAGCAGGGCGACGGAGATCAGGTTGTTCACCGGCCTCGGCGGGTCGCCGAAGCGGTCGATGAGCTCGTCGGTCATGTCGTCGGCGTCGCCGGAGGTGCGGATGCGGGCGATGCGGCGGTACAGATCCATCCGCTGCTCCGGCATGGGCACGTATTTGTCCGGGATGGAGGCGGCCACGGACAGATCCACGGTGCACTCCGCCTGCCGGGCGGGCAGCTCGCCCTTTTCCTCCAGCACGGCCTCCTCCAGCAGCTTGAGGTACAGGTCGTATCCCACGCTCATCATGAAGCCGGACTGCTCCGGGCCCAGCAGATTGCCGGCGCCGCGAATTTCAAGATCCCGCATGGCGATCTTGAAGCCGGAGCCGAATTCGGCGTACTCCCGGATGGCGGACAGCCGCTTGGCGGCCACCTCGGTGAGCACCTTGCCCTGGCGGTAGGTCATGTAGGCGTAGGCCCGCCGGGGGGAGCGGCCCACCCGGCCCCGGATCTGGTGGAGCTGGGCCAGGCCCATCTTGTCCGCGTCCTCGATGATGAGGGTGTTCACGTTGGCGATGTCGATGCCCGTCTCGATGATGGTGGTGCACACCAGCACGTCCACCTCCCCGTCGGACACCCGGGTCATCACGTCGTTCAGCTCCTCCTGGGCCATCTTGCCGTGGCCCACCGCCACCGTCACGTCCTCCCCCAGCATATCCCGGATGCGGGCGGCGGTGCGCTCGATGGTGTCCACCCGGTTGTGGAGGTAGTACACCTGGCCGCCCCGCTCCAGCTCCCGGCGCATGGCGTCGGCAAGCACCGACCAGTCGTGCTCCAGCACATAGGTCTGCACCGGCTGGCGGGAGGCGGGGGGCTCCTCGATGGCGGACATGTCCCGGATGCCGGACAGCGCCATGTTCAGCGTCCTGGGGATGGGGGTGGCGGACAGGGTGAGCACGTCCACCTGTTTGGACAGCTCCTTCAGCCGCTCCTTGTGGGTGACGCCGAAGCGCTGTTCCTCGTCCACCACCAGAAGCCCTAAGTCCTTGAACTTCACGTCCTTTTGGAGCAGCCGGTGGGTGCCGATGAGCACGTCCACGTCCCCTTTCTCCAGGGCGGCCAGTGTTTTCTTGATCTGGGGGGCGGTGCGGAAACGGCTCACCACGTCGATCTCCACCGGGTAATTGGCGAAGCGGCTCCTGGCGGTCAGATAGTGCTGCCGGGCCAGGACGGTGGTGGGCACCAGGATGGCGGCCTGTTTGCCGTCCAGCACGCACTTCATCACCGCCCGGAGGGCCACCTCCGTTTTGCCGTAGCCCACGTCGCCGCAGAGCAGGCGATCCATGGGCCGGGCGGTCTCCATGTCCCGCTTGATCTCCCGGACGGAGCGGAGCTGATCCTCCGTCTCCTCATAGGGGAACTCGTCTTCAAACTCCTTCTGCCAGGGGGAGTCGGGGGAGAAGGCGTACCCCGGCTGGCGCTGGCGCTGGGCGTAGAGCTGGATAAGGCCCTTGGCCAGGTCTTTGACGGCGGCCCGGGTGCGGCTCTTGGCCCGCTCCCAGTCGGTACCGCCCAGCTTGGACAGCTTTTTGGTCTCCGGGTCGTCCCCGCCGCCGATATATTTGGAGATGGCGTCCAGCTGGGTGGCGGGGAGGTAGAGGGTGTCCGTCCCGGCGTAGGCCAGCTTGACGTAGTCCTTGTCCACGCCGTCCACCTGCATCTTCACCATGCCCACGAACCGGCCGATGCCGTGGTACTCGTGCACCACCAGGTCGCCGGGGGACAGGTCGGTGAAGGAGTCCACCTTCCGGCGGTCGGCGGCGTGCTTCAGGCGCTTGCCCTTTTTCCGGGGCTCGTTCCCGCCCTCGGTAAGGACGGCGTAGGGGCAGCCGATATAGTCGAACCCGGCGGAGAGCCCCCCCACGGCGATGGTGACGCCCCCCGGCTGGGGCAGGTCGTGGAGCTGGAAGTCCACGGCGGAGCGGATCTTGTTGTCCCGGAGCAGGGATTGGAGGTTCAGGGCCCGCTGCTCGCTGCCCACCAGCACCACCGTCCCCGCGCCGGATCGCTGGAACTGGGACAGATCGGCCACGGCGGTGTCCAGGCTGGCGCCGAAGGAGGACAGCTGCCGGCCCTGGGCGGACAGCATCACCCTGGGGGGCAGGGGGGCCGCCGAGGTGGTGAAGGAGTCCAGGAAGCACAGGGCGTGGTCGGCCAGGCGGGCCATCACCTGGCCCAGATCGGCGGCGAAGACGGCGTGTTTGCCGTCCACCACGCCGTTTTCGATGAGGGTCTTCACATCCTCGTTCAGCTGCCAAAGCCAGTTTTTGGCCCGCTCCGCCACCCGGCCGGAGTCGGACAGGCAGATGACCGCGTCGATGGGGAGGTGGTCGGCGGCGGTGGCGAGGGTCTGATACCGGGCGGGGAGACGCTGATCGGGGGTGCGGAGCCATTGGCCGCCCTCCCGGAGGGGCAGCGCCTCCCAGGCGGGCAGGAACACCGCCCGCTCCAGCCGGCCGATCCGCCGCTGGGAGGACACGTCGAACAGGCCCATGGAGTCCACGTCCTCGTCCCAGAACTCCACCCGAACCGGGTCGTCCCCGCCGGGGGAGTACACGTCCAGGATGCCGCCCCGCAGGGCGAACTGGCCCACGCCCTCCACCTGCTGGCAGCGGGTATAGCCCATGGCGGAGAGCCGGTCGGCAAGCTCGCTTAAGTCGTACCGGCCGGTGATTTCCAGGGAAATGGTGTGCTCCGCCAGCTCCTCGGGGGGCAGGGTGCGCTGGAGCAGGCCCTCGATGGTGGCCACGATGAGGGGGGCCCTGCCCTCCGCCATGGCGTGGAAGGCGGCCAGCCGGCGGTGCTCCCACTGGCGGGAGGCCACCGCTCCCTCGTGGAACAAAAACTCCCTGGCGGCGATCATGGTGGCGGGCACGCCGGTGAGGGCGGTGACGTCCTGCCCCAGCCGGGCGGCCTCGGACTCGTCGGCGCAGACCAGCACCACCGGGCAGTCCAGACGGGCCATCAGCCCCGCGGCGAAGTGGGCCCGGTGGACGGGGGACAGGCCGGACACCTCGATGGGGGAACGCCCCCCCTCGATGGCGGCCAGCAGGCCGTTGAACTCCGGTACCTTATCCAGAATGTTGAGGAGCTGCTTCATGGGGACACCTCGGGATTACTAAAATTTGGAAGCCGTGGGCGCAAAGAGGCGCAAAAACCCCTTGCGGCCCGGTCAGTTATATTTGTTCATGGCCCGGTCGGGGCCGTCCCGCAGGATGGCCTCCACCGCCTCGGCGGCCCGTTTGACCGCCTCATCCATGACCTTCCTGTCCTCCCCGGTGAGCCTGGACAGCACCCAGTCGGCCATGTCGTAGTCGGGGTGGGGCTTGCCGCCCACCCCCACCCGGAGCCGGGGGAACTGGTCGGAGCCCAGGTGCTGGATGATGTTCTTCAGCCCGTTGTGGCCGCCGGCGGAGCCGCTCTTGCGGATGCGGAGCTTGCCCAGGGGCAGATCCGCGTCGTCGGAGATGACCAGCACGTGATCCGGGGCCAGCTTGTAGAACCGGGCGGCCTCCCCGACGGCTTCGCCGGACAGGTTCATATAGGTGACGGGCTTCATCACCAGCGCCCCCTGGCCGCCGATGACGGCGGTATTGGTAAGGGCGTGGTATTTCAGCTTCTGGATGGGGAAATTGCCCCGCTCGCCCAGCTCGTCGGCCACCAGAAAGCCCACGTTGTGGCGGGTGCCCTCATATTTGTCGCCGGGGTTGCCCAGGCCCACGACGAGCCAGGTCACGGGCAGCTTTTTCTGGAACAGCACGGAAGGCGCCTCCTTTCGACGTGGGTTCGGACATCAAGACCGGGTCCGCCGCGGGGCGGCGGACCCGGTGCGCAGGTCGGTTCAGGGGACGATTACAGCCACATCTTGGACATGGAGCGCTCCTCGTAGATGCGCTCGATGGCCTCGGCGAACATGTGGGCCACGGACAGATACTTGACCTTGGGGGAGAGCTTCTCCACGTCGGGCCGGGGCTGGATGGTGTTGAGGAACACCACCTCGTCCAGGGCGGAGTCGTTGATGCGCTCATAGGCGGCGCCGGAGAGGACGCCGTGGCTGGCGCAGGCGATGACCGACTTGGCGTGGCCGATCTCCATCAGGGCGTTGGCGGCGTGGCACAGGGAGCCGCCGGTGTCCACCATGTCGTCCAGCAGGATGACGTGCTTATCCGTCACGTCGCCGATGATGTTCATGACCTCGGAGGAGTTGGCCTTCTGCCGGCGCTTGTCCACGATGGCCATGGGCATGTCCAGCTTCTGGGCGAAGGCGCGGGCGCGGGCTACGGAGCCCACGTCGGGGGAGACCACCATGGTCTGGTCGTGGACGGGGGCGAAGCGGCGGAAGAAGTAGTCCACAAAGATGGGGGAGCCCAGCAGATTGTCCACGGGGATGTCGAAGAAGCCCTGGATCTGGTTGGCGTGGAGATCCATGGTCAGCACACGGTCGGCGCCGGCGCGGGTGATCAGGTTGGCCACCAGCTTGGCGGAGATGGGGTCGCGGGGCTTGGTCTTGCGGTCCTGGCGGGCGTAGCCGAAGTAGGGGATCACGGCGGTGACCCGGCCGGCGGAGGCGCGCTTCAGCGCGTCGATCATGATCAGCAGCTCCATCAGATTGTCGTTGACGGGGGCGCTGGTGGACTGGATGACGAACACATCGGAGCCGCGGACGGTCTCGTAGATGGAGACGAAGTTCTCACCGTCGGAGAAGCGGCCGGTCTCGGCCTTGCCCAGGGGGATGGACAGCTCCTTGCAGATGTCCTCCGCCAGGGCCTTGTTGGAGCTGCCGGAGAAGATCTTGAGATCCTTGCCGTGTGAAATCATAAACCAGATTCCTTCCTCTCTTATATATGTCGAATGTTGTCGGCACGGAACGGTATCACAGACAAATCCATTATACACATAAACGGCATGATTTTGGAAGGGTTTTTTTCGATATTTTGAAAATTATTTTGCTTTGACGAAAAAGAGGGGAAAATATCCCCCAAAAGACGGTAAAAACGGCGAGAAAACCGGGTTTTCTCGCCGTTGCGCTTTACACCGGTACAGCGGAGGGGAGCAGCCTGCGGAGGACGGAGACGCGGCAGCGGCTCAACAGCTCGACGGAGGCGCACACCTTGTCCGCCATGGTCACCGCCACCGCCACCGGGTTGCGGGGCATGTGCAGGGCCAGGGGCCACATGTGGGTGGCGATGGCGTTCTGTTCCTCGTCCGTCAGGTCGGGGCAGAGGGTGCGGGCGTTCATCAGGGCGAACAGGGGGTGGTCGATGCACTGGCTGCCGGGGTGGCAGCTCTGGTCATAGGGTTGGTAGAGGTACAGGTCGTGGAGCAGGCCGGCCCGGGCGGCGGAGGCGGAGTCCCACCCCATGCGTTTGGCGATGCGGAAGGCCACGAAGGACACGAACACCGAGTGCTGGTAGCAGGAGATGGCGAAGTGGTGGTCGTACTGGCCCATGGACATCACCTCCGGGGTGACGAGCAGGTGACCAATGTACTCCAGCCACTCCGCGGCCAGCGCCGCTCCCGCCTTTTTGGACAGGGGGCGGATAAAAACGCTCAGATTCACACGATTCATCGAAATAAAGACACTCCTCCCGGGAGATTTGTTCCATTTTCTACTCTATCATAACATTCGGCGGAGATAAAGACAATTTGTAAACAATCCGGGAACAGAGCGAAAAAACTTCTTGACAGCGGCGGAAAAGTATGGTAACTGTATTAGTACAGATAATACAGTGTGGGCGGGAACGCTCATATCGGGAAGGAGATGGGTAAATGCTCCAGTTGAACTACCGGGACAACCGCCCCATCTATGAACAGGTGCGGGACGGGCTCAGGAAGCTCATCATCACCGGGGGCATCCCCGCGGGGGACAAGCTGCCCTCGGTGCGGCAGCTGGCGGCGTCCCTGGCCATCAACCCCAACACCATCCAGCGGGCCTACGAGGCCCTGGAGCAGGAGGGCTACGCCTACTCGGTGCCGGGGAAGGGCAGCTTCGCCGCCCTGCCCATGGACGTGAACGCGGGCAGGCGGGAGGAACTGCTGGGCAAGCTGGACGTGATCGTCCAGGAGTTGAGGTATCTGGGGGTCGGCGGGGACGAGCTGGCCGCCCGGATGACGGGCAAAAAGGAGGGTGACGAGAAATGATCGAAGTGAAAAACGTGGTCAAGACCTTTGACGGGTTCCACGCTCTGGACGGGCTGACCATGACGGTGCCCAAGGGGGCCATCTACGGGCTGGTGGGGCCCAACGGGGCGGGCAAGTCCACCATCCTGCGCCACCTGTCCGGGGCCTACCGGCAGGATTCGGGCACCATCGCCCTGGAGGGGGCGCCTATCTACGAGAACCCGGCGGCCAAGCGGCGGATCGCCGTCATCCCCGACGAGGTGTACTGGTTCGGCTCCGCCTCCACAAGGGACATGATGCGCTTTTACAAGGGGCTGTATCCCTCCTTTGACATGGAGCGGTACCAAAAGCTCCGGGAGGCCTTCCCCGAGGTGGACGAGCGGCGGCCCATCCGCCGGCTGTCCAAGGGGATGCAGAAGCAGTCGGCCTTCTGGCTGGCGCTGAGCTGCAAGGCGGACTACCTGCTGCTGGACGAGCCGGTGGACGGCCTTGACCCGGTGATGCGGCGGCAGGTGTGGTCTCTGCTCATGGGGGACGTGGCCGAGCGGGGCACCACGGTGCTGGTGTCCTCCCACAATCTGCGGGAGCTGGAGGACGTGTGCGACCACGTGGGGCTGCTGTCCCACGGCAAAGTGGCTCTGGAGCGCTCTCTCAGCGAATTGCAGGGGGGCATCGTCAAGCTCCAGATCGCCTTTAAGACCAGCGAGCCGCCGGAGCTGCCGGCGGGGCTGCGCATTTTGCACACCTCCAATCTGGGCCGCATCTACACCTACATCGTCCGGGGCACCCCGGAGGTGGTGCAGGAGCGGTTCCGGGAGCTTGACCCCCTGTTCCAGGAGGCCCTGCCCCTGACGCTGGAGGAGATCTTCATTTACGAGATGGGAGGGGAGGACTATGCGGTCCGGGACATCGTTCTTTAACGGCACGGTATTCAAAAAGACCGTCGCCCGGTACTGGCCGGTGTGGGCGGCCTATCTGGTGGTCTGGCTGGTGTGCCTGCCCCTGAATATGCTGATGCAGCTCCAGGAGCTGGATCCCCAGTTCGCCCATTACGCCTACACGGCGGAGAACATCCTGGCCTCCTCCGCCGAGGCGCTGCTGCCGGCGGCGGTGGTCTTTGCCCCCCTGGCGGCCATGGCGGTGTTCAGCCACCTCTATAACAGCCGCTCCGCCAACTTCTTCGGCGCCCTGCCCGTCCGGCGGGAGGGGCTGTTCCTCACCCACTACCTGGCGGGGCTGGCCTTCCTGCTGGTGCCCGACCTGATCGTGGGGGTGCTGACCCTGCTGGTGGGGGCGGCCTTCGGGGCCAACTGCCTCACGGTGGCGCTGTACTGGCTGCTGATCGCCTTCGGCGAGGGGTTCTTCTTCTACTCCTTCGCGGTGTTCTGCGGCATGTTCGCCGGGCACATCCTGGCTTTGCCCGCGTTCTACGCCATCTTCAACGCCCTGGCCGCCGCCCTTATCATGATGTTCGAGTTCATCTGCTCCCAGTTCTATTACGGGTATTACCGGTTCGGGGGCATCCTGCCCCTGGCGGCGGAGTGGCTCACCCCCACCTACCGGATCGCCTACAACGTGGACATCGAGATCACCATTCCCCCCAGCAAAGTCTCGGAGGTCGCCCTCCAGGGCGGCGGGACGCTGGCGGTCTACGCCGGGGCGGCCCTGGTGCTGACGGCGGCGGCCTTCCTGCTGTACCGCAAACGCCGGCTGGAGACCGCCGGGGACGTGGTGGCCGTGGCCCCCATGAAGCCGGTGTTCAAGTACAGCGTGTCCTTCTGCGCGGGGCTGTTCTTCGGCTGGGTCACCGCCCTGATCCTTGGGGAGACCACCGAGGTGTGGATCGCCGCCTCGGTGGTCTGGGCGGTGGCGGGCTGCTTCATCGCTCAGATGATCCTGGACAAGAGCTTTAGGGTGTTCAAAAAGTGGAAGGGCCCGGCGGTGATGGGGCTGGTGTTCTGCGCCCTGTTCGCCGTGGTGTGCTTCGACCTCACCGGGTACGAGACCCGCGTCCCGGACGCCTCCAACGTGGCGAGCGTCACTGTGCCCGATCTGTACAGCAGCTGGGACAAGGGCAACTATACCGGATTCGAGACCGACGACCCGGAGCGGATCGCGGACCTCATCATCCTCCACCGGGCGGCGGTGGATCAGCGGGACAGTGGAAGCGCGCCCACCGCGCCCAACGATACCAGCGGCTCCACGAAACTGACGCTGGTCTACCACCTGAAGTCCGGCGGAACCCTGAGCCGGAGCTACTATTTCTCCATCGACTCCGCCCTGACAGGGCAGGAGGGCTCCCCCGCCTGGGCGCTGGAGCGCGTCTACAGCGACCCGGCGCTGATGGAGGAGCGTTACGGGTTCCATGAGCCGGAGGATCAACTGATCTATGTGGATTATACCAACCGGGACTGGTGGAACAGCGAAGAGGAGGACGGGGACGCCGAGCCCACCCCCGAATATGAATACGGCCGGATCTACGGCCAGATGACCTTTGACGGCGTGGACGCCCGCGCCCTGCTGACGGCGGCCAAGGCCGACTTCGCCGCCGGCCGGCTGGGGCAGTTCCACGTGGGGCAGTACCCGGAGACCCTCCGCACCCTCAACTTCGTCTATGAGGGCGACACCGGGCTCCGCGCCGGAAATGTGGAGATCCCGGTGGCCGACACGGCCACGGAGACCCTGGCCGTGCTGGAGCGGCTCATCCCCGCTTACCTGGAGCACGAGGGGTTTACGGGGACGGAGCAGGTGTTGGGATAATGCAAAGGAGTGACCTGACCCCATGAACGAGAGACGGACGAGGCGGCACAGCCGCCGGAGCAGGGCCCCCCTCTGGATCGGGGCGCTGGCAGTGGTGCTGGCGCTGGGCGCGTTCCTCATCGGGGGGAGCCCGCCCCGGCCCCCGGCGGCCTCCATGGACCACGGCTGGGAGCTGGTGCTGGTGAACCGGGACCACTCCCTGCCCGAGGGCTGGGACCCGGAGCTGGTCACCCTGACCAACGGGATCCAGGTGGACGAGCGCATCTATCCCGCTTTGCAGGAGATGTTCGACGATATGCGGGATCAGGGCGTGTACCCCGTGGTGCGGGACGGCTGGCGCTCCCAGGAGGAGCAGCAGGAGTTGATGGACGACCGCGTGGCCCAGTACCGTGACCAGGGGTATTCCCGGAGCGAGTCAAGAGAACTGGCCGAACAGTGGGTGGCCATCCCCGGCACCAGCGAGCACCAGCTGGGGCTGGCGGTGGACATCAACCCGGACACGGCTTTGTCCACCGGAGACCAGGTGTACACATGGCTGGCGGAGCACGCCTGTGAGTACGGCTTTGTGCGCCGCTATCCCCCGGATAAGACGGAGATCACCGGCATCTCCAACGAGCCGTGGCACTACCGCTACGTGGGGACAGAGGCCGCGGAGGAGATGGAGGAGCTGGGCCTCTGCCTGGAGGAGTATATCGAGTATCTGGACGGAGACCGGGCGGCGTGAATACGATCTGCAATGGATAAGCGGATTATTACAAACAGGAGAGGCGTATGCATGACTTTATCCACCTGATCTTCTATCTGCTGAAGGGCGTAGTGGGCCCGGCGGTTGTGGCCGCCGTTCTGGGCGGCGCGGCGGCTGTGCTGTGCTGCAAGCTCAGAAAGCGGCCCATTTCCTGGGGAAAGGTGATCGCCTTTGCCCTGCTGTGCGCTTGGCTGGCCGCCATGCTCTCCCTCACCCTGCGGCGCATGGTGGGAATCGGTGGGATCGGAGGCGGGGGATACAATTTCCACCTGTTCCGGGCCTTCCGGGAGGCGTGGAACAAGTTTTCCCTGCAAATCTGGCTGAACCCCTTGCTGAACACCGCCATGTTCATGCCCCTGGGGGTGCTGCTGCCCCTGGTGTGGAGGCCCTTCCGCCGGTGGTACGCCGCTCTGGCGGCGGGGCTGGGCCTGTCGCTGGCGGTGGAGGCCGTCCAGTACGTGGGGGCCCTGGGCATGGCCGACGTGGACGACCTGTTCTGCAACACCCTGGGAACCATGGTGGGCTGGTGCCTGTGCATGACGGCGCTGTACCTCGTGGACAAAAAGCCCGCCCTGGCCGGGGCCTGCGCGGCGCTGCCGGTGCTGGCGGCGGCGGTTTTGGGCGGCACCTTCGCGGCCTATTACCTCCAGCCCTACGGCAATCTGGCCGACGCCCCCGTTTTTGACGCGAACCTCTCCGGCGCGGCCTGGATCCTGGACTGTGAGCTGCCCCAGGCGGGGGAGACCGCCGGGGTGTATTATTGCCTGGGGGCCTACGACCGGGCCGCCTGCGACGCCTTTGCCTACGGGTTCGCCCAACGGCTGGGGGTGGACACCGAGAGCCGCCCGCCTGAATATTACTTTGACGCCGACTATTACGACGGGACTTCGATGTATTCCAACCACGCGGATTTCTTCCTGAAGGTGGAACTGGCCGACCGATCCTATGAGTACGACAGCTACTACGGCGCCCACCAGCTTTCCGACGGGACGGGGGCCGTCTACGGCGAGCTGTCCGAGGCGGAGCTGCGGGAGAAGCTGACCGCCTTTGACATCGACGTGCCGGATCACGTGACCTTCGGGTATGAGGGGGACGGCTGGCATAAATTCGAGGCGGCGGGTGATGTGAAGGGGGACACCTTGACCACCGGGATCCTCCGCTGCCGGGTGAACGGGGCGGGGGAGATCGTGGAGATCGAAAACAGTTTGGCGGTGTGCGGCCTGGCAAAACAAGAGGCCGTCCTCACCCCGGAGGAGGCGTACCGGCGGCTCCAAAAGGGCCGGTGCTCCGACAGCGAGTATCTGGAATACTGGGCGAGGGAGTACGCCCGCAACAAGATCCGGGTGACCGCCTGCGCCCTGGAGTACCGGGCGGACACCAAGGGGTTCTATCAGCCGGTGTACGCCTTCGGGATCGAAGACCTGGGGTTCGACTCGGTGTTCGTGCCGGCGCTGAGATAGCAGAGAAAATACATGAGCCGGACGGGAGACCGTCCGGCTCTTTTCGTGGATCAGCCCCTTTCCAACGGCGGATTTTTCTGGTATACTGATGCAAAAGCGGTTTGAAAGGGGAAAATATGATGCCAGGACGTGAAGAATTCGTTGAAATTTACAATCAGTATATCCACCGGGAGGGCGCGGCGGAGCTGCTGGAGTACCTGACCGACAGGAGCGACTTTTTCACCGCGCCGGCCTCCGCCAAGTACCACGGGGCCTACGCCGGCGGCCTGTGCGACCACAGCGTCAACGTGTTCCGGTGCCTGGAGGCGTACCTGGAGCGGCAGCGGGTGAAGGAGGTCTACGGCCTGGACTACGATATGGAGTCGGTGGCCATCGTGGGCCTGCTCCACGACCTGTGCAAGATCGGCTGCTACAAGGCCGGCACCCGCAACGTGAAGGACGACGCTACCGGCAAGTGGGAGAAGGTACCCACCTTCTTCTACGAGGACAAGCTGCCCTACGGCCACGGGGAGAAGTCGGTGTACATCGTGTCCGGGTTCATGCGGCTGTCCCGGGAGGAGGCCATGGCCATCCGCTGGCACATGGGGTTCTCCGGCCCGGAGGACAACAAAATGGTGGGTCAGGCCCTCCAGCAGTACCCGCTGGCCTTCGCCCTGGCGACGGCGGACATGGAGGCGTCCTATTTCCTGGAAAAGCAGGGGAGCTGAGGGGGGAGCATCTATGGAGATCAACGTGATGCGGCTGGGCGCCATCGGCACCAACTGCTATATCTTCCGGGCGGACGGGAACAAGACCTGCGGCATCGTGGATCCCGGCGACAGCGGGGAAAAGGTGGCCGCGTGGCTGAAGGAGCGGGGCCTGGAGCCGGAGGCCATCCTGCTGACCCACGGCCACTTCGACCACATCCTGGGTATCCCCGACCTGCGGGAGAGCTGGCCGGAGCTGCCCGTCTACTGCCACCCCGCCGACCTGGGGGAGGGGGACACCGTCGCCGTGTTCGGCGAGACCTTCCCCTCGGTGGCCTCCTTCGGGAACATCCGCACCTACAAAGAGGGGGGTACCCTCACCGTGGCGGGGGTGGACATCAAAGTGCTGGAGACCCCCGGCCACACCCCCGGCTCGGTGACCCTGGAGGCGGGGGACGTGCTGTTCACCGGCGACACGCTGTTCAACGAGTCCGCCGGCCGCACCGACCTGCCCGGCGGCGACGGCGGCCAGCTGATGGCCTCCCTGAAGCGGCTGGGGGAGCTGGCGGACGACTACACCGTGTGCCCCGGCCATGAGGGACAGTCCACCCTGGAGCACGAGCGGAATTACAACCCGTTCCTCCGGGCGGCGATGAAGGGCGTATGAAGCTGTATCTGCGGGGACATTCGTACGCCTACGCCGTCCAGGAGATGCTGTTCACCCTCTTTCCCGGACAGAAGGCGGAGTATCCCGAGGGCGGGCCGGAGGTCGGTTCGCCCTCTCTTGTGCTGTCCCTGGACGAGCGGGAGGGGGAGCTGATCGCCTCCGCCGTCCTCCGGTGGGAGGGCAAGACCTGCACCGGGGAGCGGCGGGCGTCTGTGGATGAGCTCACCGGCGGCCTTGCCGACGACCGGGTGAAACAGCGCATCCTGCGGATGGCGTTCTACGACGCCGGGGTGAAGGCCCGGGGCTCGGAGCCCCCCTGGGGGGCCCTCACCGGGGTGCGGCCCGTGAAGCTCCCCACCCGCCGGATGGCCGCCGGGGCAAGCCGGGAGGAGGCCAAAGCCGTTCTCACCGGGCTGTACCGGGTGGGGGAGAGCCGCGCCGAGCTGGCTATGGAGTGCGCCGAGACGGCGCTGTCCATCCGAAATAAACTCCCCAAGGACGGCCTGTCCCTGTATGTGGGCATCCCCTTCTGCCCCAGCCGGTGCGCCTACTGTTCTTTCATCTCCGCCGACGTGAAGGGGGCGCTGGGCATGGTGGAGCCCTATGTGGATCTGCTCTGCCGGGAGATCGAAGAGGCCGGAAAGCAGATGAAAGCCCACGGCCTCCACGTGTCCACCGCGTACATGGGGGGCGGCACCCCCACTACCCTGACCGCGGAGCAGATGGATCGGGTGCTGTCCGCCGTCGAGGAACACCTCCCCATGGAGAAATGCGGCGAGTTCACCGTGGAGGCGGGCCGGCCGGACACCATTACGGGGGGAAAGCTGACGGTTTTGAAAACCCACGGTATAAATCGCATTTCAATCAACCCGCAGTCTATGGAGGACAGCGTTTTGGCCGCCATGGGCCGGGCCCACACCGCCGCCCAGATCGAGGAGGCCATGTCCCTGGCGGGCGAACACTTCGGCGGGCTGGTGAACATGGATCTCATCGCCGGCCTGCCCACCGACACGGTGGCGGGCTTCGCCCGGACGCTGGACAAGGTGCTGGCGATGGCTCCCGCCAACATCACCGTCCACACCCTGGCGCTGAAAAAGGGCTCCCGCCTCACCGAGCAGGGGGGCGCTCTCTGCGCCCCGGAGGATGTGGCCGCCATGCTGGAGC
Organism: uncultured Oscillospiraceae bacterium; assembly: GCA_947628315.1. Lineage (GTDB taxonomy): Bacteria > Bacillota > Clostridia > Oscillospirales > Oscillospiraceae > Enterenecus. The sequence goes on along the minus strand of CANQZJ010000018.1, from coordinate 17,837 downwards.
TGGCGGAGGGGCGTCTCCGGGGGGCGGGGTACCGGCCCTATTACCTCTACCGGCAGAAGTATATGTCCGGCTCCTTCGAGAACGTGGGCTGGTGTTTGCCGGGAACCGAGTGCGCCTACAACGTCATCATGATGGAGGAACTGCAATCGGTGCTGTCCCTGGGGGCGGGGGGCGTCACCAAGCTGGTGGATCCGGCGACGGGGTACATCAGGCGCATCACCAACCCAAAATACCCCCACGAATATCTGCACGCCTGGGATAAGCTGGTTGCCGCCAAGCGTGAGGCGGCGGAGTTCCAGGCGGAGCTGGCGAAAAAACTTTGAAAAACGCAAGGAAAACCCCTTGACACGGGATTTCCGCTTTGTTATACTATCAAAGCCGCTTTGAATGGGTGTGGTGTGTCCACAGGCAAGAGGGAGTGATCCCCGCCCCCGACAGCGAGCCCGTAATAAAGGAAAGGCAGGTGCAAGCAATGCACGCAATCATCGAGACCGGCGGCAAGCAGTACAAGGTGACCGAGGGCGATGTCCTCTACATCGAGAAGCTGAACGCCGAGGCCGGCGAGTCCGTCACCTTCGACAAGGTCCTGGCCGTCATCGACGGGGATAAGGCCACCTTCGGTGCCCCCACCGTGGCCGGCGCCTCCGTGACCGCCAACGTGGTGAAGAACGGCAAGGGCAAGAAGATCCTGGTGTTCAAGTACAAGCCCAAGAAGAACTACCGCCGGCGTCAGGGCCATCGTCAGCCCTACACCAAGGTGGAGATCACCGCGGTCAAGGCCTGAGGCTTATGACCACCGTTACGTTCCACCGGGCGGATCGCCGCATCGACGGCTTTACCGCCAAGGGCCACAGCGGCTACGCTGAGGCGGGCAGCGACATCGTGTGCGCCGCCGTCTCCGCCGCGGCCGGACTGGTGGAGTGTACCATCAACGAGGTGCTGGGGCTGGAGGCGGCCGTGAAGGCCAGACCGAAAAGCGCCGCGCTCTCGCTGAGACTCCCCTCCGGGCTGAGCCAGACCAACGAGCACACCTGCCAGAACCTGCTGACAGGCATGATGGTCTACCTCCAGTCCATGGCGGAGGAATATCCCGAAAATCTCATCGTCCTGCTGGACGATGACGACGAGGACGCATGAGCCTCAAACCTTTAACAGAAAGGACGGAAACCGACATGAAGATCAGCATCCAGTTCTTCGCCCACAAAAAGGGCGGCGGCTCCACCAAGAACGGCCGCGACTCCAAGGCCAAGCGCCTGGGCGTCAAGCGGGGCGACGGTCAGTTCGTGCTGGCCGGCAACATTCTGGTGCGGCAGCGCGGCAGCCACATCCACCCCGGCACCAACGTGGGCATCGGCAGCGACGACACCCTGTTCGCCCTGAAGGACGGCCACGTGAAGTTCGAGCGGATGGGCAAGGATCGCAAGAAGGTCTCCATCGTGGAGATCGCGCAGTAAGCACGACGCAAAAACGTCCCGGACAGACCCTGTCCGGGACGCTTTTTTGGGAAAGATACCCCTCATAAGGAGGTAACGCTATGGCCAACCAATTCATCGACACCGCCCGCATCACCGTGAAGGCGGGTACCGGCGGCAACGGCGCGGTGGCCTTCCACCGGGAGAAGTACGTGGCCGCCGGCGGGCCCGACGGCGGCGACGGCGGCCGGGGCGGCGACGTGATCCTGCGGGTGGATCCCCATATGTCCACCCTGATGGACTTCCGCTACAAGCGCAAGTATGTGGCGGAGAACGGCAGGGACGGCACCGGCAAACGCTGCTCCGGCAAGGACGGCGCCGATTTGGTGATCCGCGTGCCGAAAGGCACTGTAGTCCGGGATCAGGGGACCGGGGAGATCATCTGCGACATGTCCGGCACGGAGGACTTTGTGCTGGCCCGGGGCGGCAACGGCGGCTGGGGCAACCAGCACTTCGCTACCCCCACCCGGCAGGTGCCCCGGTTCGCCAAGGCGGGCCTGCCCGGCCAGAGCCGGGAGGTGCTCCTGGAGCTGAAGCTGCTGGCCGACGTGGGGCTGGTGGGCTTCCCCAACGTGGGCAAATCCACCCTGCTCAGCGTGGTCACCAGGGCCCAGCCCAAGATCGCCAACTACCACTTCACCACCCTGTTCCCCAACCTGGGGGTGGTGCCCATGGAGGAGGGCCGCTCCTTCGTGCTGGCGGACATCCCCGGCATCATCGAGGGGGCCGCCGCCGGCGCGGGCCTGGGCCACGACTTTCTGCGGCACATCGACCGCTGCCGTCTGCTCATCCACGTGGTGGACGTGTCCGGCTCCGAGGGGCGGGATCCGGTGGCCGACTTCGACGCCATCTGCGCCGAGCTGGAGCAGTGGTCGCCGGAGCTGGCCTCCCGGCGGATGATCGTGGCGGCCAACAAGGCGGACATCATGGAGGACCCCGAGCTGCTGGAGCGCCTCAGGAAGCACGTGGAGGCCAAGGGCTGCCCGGTGTACGAGATCTCCGCCGCCACCCATCGCGGCACCAAGGAGCTGATGTACGCCGCCGCCAAGGAGCTGGAGGATCTGCCGCCGGTGATCACCTACGAGCCCACCTATGTGGAGCGCCCGCCGGAGATCGACACCTCCGCGCCGCTGGACATCACCCGGGAGGACGACGGCACCTGGCTGGTGGACGGGCCGTGGCTGCGGCAGCTGATGGCCAATGTGAACTTCGGCGACTACGAGAGCCGCAACTGGTTCGACCGGAAGCTCCGGGAGGCCGGGGTGTTCCAGCAGATGGAGGACATGGGCGTGCAGGACGGCGACAACGTGTGCCTCTACAACCTGGAATTTGAATATCAGAGCTGAGCGCCGGCGGCGACCCCTGTTTCAGGGCCGCGGCCCGCATTTGGAGGGAAAACCGTGTTTTTGGAGACAGAGCGGCTGACGCTGCGGAAATTTGAGGAGAGCGACCTCCCCGACTTCTGTGAGCTGGTGATGGACGACGAGCTGAACCGGATGATGGGGAACTGGCCGGTGGACAGCGAGGAGAAGGCCAGGGAGCTGCTGGACTGGTTCCTCCACGGGGAGAAATGGGCCTACGCCATCGTCCTCAGAGAGACCGGGAAGCTGATCGGCGATCTCACCATTTACGAGGAGCCCCCGGAGGAGGTCAAAAACCGGCCGGAGACCGCGGGGAAAACGGGGCGGGCGCTGTCCTTCTCCATCTCCCGGCAGTACCGCCGCCGGGGGCTGATGGAGGAGGCGGTGCGGGCCGTTATCGGCCGGCTGTTCGCGGAGGGGGCGGACTATGTCAACGACGGATATTTTGACTTCAACCTCCCCTCCCGGGCGTTCCACCAAAAGCTGGGCTTTACACCCCTGTGCGAGAGCCGCGTCCCGACAGAGGACGGCGGGGAGCTGACCGGGATGGAGACGGTTTTGTGGAAAAAAGACTGGAAAGTGTAAAGCAGGCCCCGCCGGGAAACCCGGCGGGGCCTGTCTGTCTGGCAGCTGGGGCGAGACCTGTCAGAGAGCGTTGGGCTCGGCGGGAGTTCCCTCCCCGTCGGGGGGCTGCTGGCCGCCGGGGCCGAAGCCGCCCTCAGGGGGCGTCTGCCCGTCGGGCATCTCCGGCGGGGTCTCGCCGTCCGGCCACTGGGGGCGCTCGCCGTCGGGCCGCTGACCGCCGGGGAAGCCGCCGTGGCCGCCCATGCCGCCCATATCACCCGCGCCGGGCTGGGCGGAGGCCACCAGCGTGCCGCCGTCATAGAGGGCGCAGAGGCCCTCCGGGAGCTGGGGGCAGGACACCAGCAGGATGGAGAAGCCGTTGGCGGTGGGGACGGCCATCAGCTCGTTCCCGTCGGCGTCCTTCAGGGCGTATTCCGTCCCGTTTCCGCCGTCCCGCAGGTTGAAGATCACGTAGTCCTGGGTGCTGGCCCCGTCGATGGCGTCCAGCATATTGCCGGTGGCGATGACCGTGCCGCCGTTGATGATGATGCCCATGTCCGAGTCGATGCCCGCGTCCCCGGAGGTGGAGCAGGCGTAGGCCCGGACCGTGCCGCCGTTGATGACCAGCCAGCCGTTGGAGTCAATGCCGTCCCCCTCGCCGGTGGAGCCGTTGACGGTGACGGTGAGCGTGCCGCCGTTGATGGTGGTGACGGACACCCCGTCCTCGTTGGTGTTGATGCCGTCGTTGCCGGAGACGATGTCGATGACGCCGCCGTTGATGGTCAGGTGCAGCTCGCTGTCCAGCCCCTCGTTCTCGGCGTTGATGTGAAGGATGCCGTCATTCCCGCCCATGTTCATGGACATTTTGGAGTAGAGGGCCCCGTCGTACTTGTGGAGCTTTTTGCTGTCGACCACTTCGGTGCCCGCCTCGTTCAGTTCAACGGACTTGTAGATGCGGGCCACATAGGAGCCGTTCACTGTGTTCTCAGAGCCGTCGGCCAGGTGGACGTTGGCCCCGGCGGCGGAGGTATCCACCTCGGATTTGGGATCGTCCTTGTCGCCGCACTCGTAGACATTATAGAAGATGATGGCCGGGGCCACGGTGCAGGTGATGTCCACCCCGTTCAGGACTAAGTTCACCACGGCCTCGGGGTCGTCCTCCGCGTCCTCCCCCAGATCCACCGCGATCTGGCCGGCGCTGAGGGTGCCGGAGACCACATAGGTTCCCGGCTTCGTGATGTGGATCACCGTGTGGGCGGCCGCTTCGTCCTCACTGTGCTCGTCGGCCTCGGTGCCCTCGCCGTAGGTGAAGTCGTGGCCGGCCTCATAGTAGACGATGTCGTGGGCGGTGTACACCGCCGCGGTGCTGTCCTCGCCGGCGGGCTGGCCGTCCACAGTGATCCCCTCGTCCGACAGGGCGATGGCCGTGCCCTGGGGGACGGCGGCCGCCGGGGCCTCGGTGCCGGCGGCGGGAGCAGATGCGGGGGCGTCCGTCCCGATGGGGGCGGATGTGGGGCTGTCGGTTCCGGCGGGGGCGGAGGGAGTTTGGGCTTCATTGCCGCAGGCTGTCAGCGACAGGGCCAGGGCGGCGGAGAGCAGGAGCGCGATGGATTTTTTCATACAGAACACCTCATTTCGGATGTTCGCAGTATATTTGACCGCCTGTGACCAAATCAAGTCCGTTTTTTGACCGGTTTGTAAATATTTCGGCGCGGAGCGGCGGGCCGCCATAGCGCAAAAAAAGGTCTCCCGGTTTCCGGGAGACCTTTTGCGTTGCTCTGAAATCACTCGATGCTGTAGTCCTTGCCGAACTTCAGATCCTCGAAGCGCCGGGTGGCCTCGTCGTCCAGGACGGGGGCGTCGCTGTCGTCGTAGTCCGGGATCTCCGTCACTTTGGGCGGGGTCAGCCGAGTGGGGACATAGTCCTCCTCGGAGGCGCGGGCGGGATCCGCCGGCCCGCCGGCGGCGTCATCCTCATAGAGGGCGGAGACGGACGCCTTGATGTCGGCGCTGGGGTCGTCCTTGGGGAACTCCGGCGCCGGGGGCATCATCTTGTCCAGACCGGCCAGGAACTCGCCCTCCTTCTGGTGCATCTCGTTGAGCTGCCGCACATACTCGGCGGTGGCCTGCTTGGCCTGCTCCACGCGGTACTCCTCGGCGGCCACCTGCTGCTTCAGCTCCTCCACCCGCTGGGCAGCGGACTGCTCGGCGTCGGCCACGAGGCGATCCCGCTTCTCCTGGGCCTCGGCCACCATGTTGTCCGCCATCTTCTGGGCGGCCAGCAGGGTCTTGCGCATGGCGTCGTCGGTGGCGCGGTACTCCTCGATGGTGTCGGACAGCACCTTCAGCTTGTTCTTCAGGATGGCGTTGTCATTATACAGGGTGGTGTAGTCCTCGGTCAGGGTATCCAGAAATTCGTCCACCATGGACATATTGTAGCCGCCGAAGCTCGCGCGCGCGAAAGAGTGGCTGGCCACCTCCTGTGGTGTCAACATTGGTCAGTTTCCCCCTCGGTTAGAAGTACAAGCCGTTGTTTTCCAGCTCGTCGATGAGATCCCCCAGGATCTCCACATTGTACGGAGTGATGATGTATGTAGAAAGAGCGACCTTTTTGATGGTGCCCTCATTGGCGTAGGCCACGCCGGACAGGAAGTCGATGAGGCGACGGGCGATGTTCTTGTCGGTGTGCTCCAGGTTGAGCACCACGGTGCGCTTGTCGCGGAGGTGGTCGGCGATCTCGGAGGCGTTCTCGAACCGCTCCGGCTTGACCAGCACCACCTGCAGCTGGGTGGTGGTGTGGATGTTGACCACCTTATTGCTGCGGCGCTCGCTCTCGCGGTTGGTCTCCTTGGGGACGCTGGCCACGGGGGCGAAGTCCTCCTCGTAAACGTCCGCGGGTTCATCCTCGTAGGGGCGGGCCAGCCGCTTCAACTCGTCAATGAAACTCATAAGACAGATCTCCCTTCAAAATATTATGTCGAACCAGGCAGGGGCGGACGGGGTCCGAACAGGGCGGTTCCCACCCGGATATGGGTGGCCCCGGCACGGATGGCGTCGGGGTAGTCGTCGCTCATGCCCATGGATAGAATCCCGTTATCTGTCTTATTATCCACTATTTTTGTTCTTATGTCAACAGCTAATTGGTGTAAATTTTCAAAAAATCTGAAATTTTCCCCTAAATATTGTGCTCGAGGGGGGATACACATGAGTCCTCGGAGGTTTACATGTGTCATATTTGCCGCCAAAGACGCCATTTCGGGCACCTGATTTGGCGAAAAACCCGACTTGCTCTCCTCGCCCGCCAGGTTGACCTCCAGTAGGATATCCTGCACCACGCCGATCTTTTCCGCCTGGGCGTCGATGGCCCGCAGCAGTTTTTCCGACGAGACGGAGTGGATCAGATCCACCCGGCCCACCACGTACTTCACCTTGTTGGTCTGCAGATGGCCGATGAAGTGGAGGGACGCGCCCTCATAGGCGTCGTCGTCCAGGTGGGCGGTGAGCTCCTGCACCCGGTTCTCCCCGCAGGCGGTGATCCCGGCGGCGATGGCCGCCCGGATGGTATCGCTGGTCTGGGTCTTGGTGGCGGCCACCAGGGTGATCGACCCGGGATCCCGGCCGGCGGCCCGGGCGGCGGCCTCGATGTTGGCCTTTACCTTCGCGATGTTTTCCCCGAGAGACATCAGCGCACCACCTTTCCGTCGAACAGGCCGGCGGTGTTCAGGATCAGCTCGTCGCCGGGGCGGAGGCGATCCCGGGCGTTTTCGTCCACCGGGCGCACCAGGTAATAGGTGTCGGCGGTGTACGCCACCCTGACCTCCTGCTCCTCCGCCTGGGAGCTGACCACCGTGTATACATAGTAGTGGTTGACGTCCTTGGTGCCGGTGACATTGCCGTTCTCGTCCTTCTGCTCCTCCGCCACGGTGCGCACCTCCAGCGACCGCCGGGGGACGCGGATGCCCTCGATCTCGTCCAGAATGATGTCCACCGTCTGCACCCGCAGGAGGGTGGTTTCCGACAGGGCGCTGCGGGCGGAGAAGATGGCCAGGGTCTGGTCGTTCCCCACCTCCAGCCGCTCCAGCCGCATGGCGATCTCCTGATACCAGCCGTCGGTGAAGGAGAGGCGGTAGGTGCTGCCCTCCGCCAGACCGGGGTTGCCCGCGGGCAGCAGGGCGGCAAAGTACCAGGTGGAGCCGGTGATGAGTTTGCCGGCGGCGGTGCCGTCCCCGGAGCGCTTCTCGTCCAGCAGACCGGCCAGCTGTTCCGCGGTGAGGCCGTCCAGCATGGCGGGGGACGCCGCATCCTCCCAGCCGTCGGTCTCGCCGGAGAACACGCCGGCACAGGGGGCGTAGACCGTCTGGGACACCTGGCCCATGGACTGGTTCAGCGACGCCAGCCGGGACTGCTTGTCCGCGATGAGCCGGCTCAGCTGTCCGGCGGCGGCGTCCTCAAAGATGTAGGCCCGGCGGAACACGGTGGTGCGCAGGGACAGGGCGGCGGCGTCCAGGCCGGACAGGTCGCCGGCGGCGGACTGGGAGCGGAGCTCCACGATGGCGTCCACGATCTGGTCGTCCAGGGCGGCGGCGTCCGCCGTGCCGGCGGCGCTGGCGTTCAGGGCGTATTGAAGCTGCTCGATCTCCGACTGCAGAGAGCGGATCTCCTGCCGGATGGACAGGGCGGAGGGGTCGCTGTAGAACAGCGCCACCGCGTCGCCGGCGGCGGCCCGCTCCCCCTCGCTCAGGATCAGATCCAGATAGCCGTTGGCGCCGGGCAGCACGGACTCCTCCCGCACCACCAGCCCGCGGCCCTGCACGCCCACGCTCTGGGTATAGGCGTAGGCGACGGTGGTGACCAGGTCGCTCCGCAGGGCCTGGAAGATGTACACGGCCAAATAGAGGATGACGCCGGCGCACAGCAGGGCGACCAGCACTTTTTGGGTCAGTTTGCTCTCTTTCAAGTGGAATCAGACCTTTCCACGGGTTCTCTGTCTAAGGGTGGGCGGTCAGCCCTCGTCGATGGTCAGGGGGTGCTCCGGGGTGATGGTGGAGATGGCGTGCTTGTAGATGATCTGCTGCTTACCGTCGGACACGACCACCACCACATAGGGGTCGAACCCGGTGATGACGCCCCGGAGCTGGTACCCGTTCATCAAAAACACGGTGACGCGGGCGGCCATGCGGCGGGCGGAGGACAAAAAGGCGTCCTGGAGGTTGGGCTGTTTGTTGATGGCTACGGTGGAAATACTCATTGTGACACACTCCTTTTCTTTCTCGCCGGGGTCGCCCCGGCCTGAGTGCGTCTATTGTAAACCGCTGTCGACGGCGAGTTTGGTCGAAAAAGCGAGGGCGGACGAAAGATTTGGAATTTTATCCCACAGATACCAGTGGGCGTCCGGGTTCCGCCGGAACCAGGTGAGCTGCCGCTTGGCGTACTGGCGCGAGCGGAGCTTGACCTCCTCCGCGCCCTCGGACACCGGGCGGCCCTCCAGAATGGCGGCGGCCAGCTCCTTGTAGCCGATGGCCTGCATGGCGGTACAGCCGGCGGGGACGCCGTCCGCCAACAGTTGACGGACTTCCGCCTCCAGCCCCCGGGCCATCATGTCGTCCACCCGCCGGTCGATGCGCGCCCAGAGATCGGCCCGGTCGGCAAAGTTCAGCGCGACGGTCAGCGGCGTGTAGCGGTTGGGGCGCTGCCGGCTCTCCCGGTCGTGCTGGGAGATGGTCTTGCCGGTGGCGAGGTAGACCTCCAGCGCCCGGACGGTGCGCTTCTCGTCGTTGGGGTGGATGCGGGCGGCGGCGTCCGGGTCGATGGATTCCAGCTGCGCCCGGAGGGCGGGGAGCCCCTCCGTCTTTACTCGATCCTGTAGTTCCTCCCGGAGGCCGCTGTCCGCCTCAAAGGGGGCGAACCGCCGCCCGGCGATGAGGTGGTCGATATACAGCCCGGTGCCCCCGGCGATGATGGGCACCTTTCCCCGGGCAATGATGCCGTCCACGATGGGGACGGCCTCGGCCACATACCGGGCTACGGACCAGTTCTCCTCCGGGTCGGCCACGTCGATCATGTGGTGGGGGACGCCCTGCATCTCCTCGGCGGTGGGCTTGGCGGTGCCCACGTCCATCCGGCGGTAGACCTGCATGGAGTCGGCGGACACCACCTCGCCGTCGAGGGCCTGGGCCAGCGCCACGGCCAGAGCCGTTTTGCCGGAGGCGGTGGGGCCGCAGATCACAAGTACATCGGGCTTCACGGCCTCACCTCCTGCGCGCTTGCTGGTTTAGGTTACATAATATCACAACTTGTTCCACAATTCAACGGCAAAATCCCACGAAAAAGGGGGGACGAATCCCCGCCGCCGCACTTGCGTCCCGCCGCTTGATCTGATATAATATCGTGACTTTATGTGGCCCGGCGACGGGCCGCCGCCCCGAGGCCGGCGAAAGGGCCCCGCCGCCCGCGCCCCGGGCGGTCAGAAAGGAAGATCACCGTTTTTATGAATTTCCGTGAGCTGGGGCTCTGCGCCCCCATCCTCCGCGCCCTCACCCAGGCGGGCTACACCGAGCCCACCCCCATCCAGCGGAAGGCCATCCCTCCGGCCCTGGCGGGCCGGGACGTGCTGGGCTGCGCCCAGACCGGCACCGGCAAGACCTGCGCTTTCGCCGCCCCCATCCTCCAGCGGCTGGACGGGGCCCATCCCAAGCCCAGGGTCATCCGGGCCCTGATTTTGACCCCGACCCGGGAGCTGGCAATCCAGATCCAGGACTCCTTCCTGGCCTACGGGCGCAACCTGTCCCTCAAGTCCGCCGTGATCTTCGGCGGGGTGGGCCAGCAGCCCCAGGTGGACGCCATCAAGGCCGGGCTGGACATCCTGGTGGCCACGCCGGGGCGTCTGCTGGATCTCCACGGGCAGAACCTGCTGGATCTGTCCCACATTGAGATCTTCGTGCTGGACGAGGCTGACCGGATGCTGGACATGGGCTTCATCCACGATGTGCGCCGGGTGTTGAAGCTGCTGCCGGAGAAAAAGCAGACCATGCTGTTCTCCGCCACCATGCCCCCGGAGGTCATGGGTCTGGTGAACGGCCTGCTCCACGACTATGTGCGGGTGGCGGTGGACCCGGTGTCCTCCCCGGTGGAGGCCATCCAGCAGTCCCTCTACTACGTGGACAAGGCCAACAAGACCAAACTGTTGGCCCACCTGATGAACGAGCAGAACATCCCCGCGGCGCTGGTGTTCTCCCGGACGAAGCACGGCGCCAACCGCATCGCGGGGGATCTGGTCAAGCGGGGCATCTCCGCCGCCGCCATCCACGGCAACAAGAGCCAGACCGCCCGGGTCCAGGCCCTGTCCGACTTCAAGGCGGGCCGCGTCCGGGTGCTGGTGGCCACCGACATCGCCGCCCGGGGCATCGACATCGAGGATCTGCCCTGCGTGTTCAACTACAACCTGCCCGACGTGCCGGAGACTTACGTCCACCGCATCGGCCGCACCGGCCGGGCGGGGAAGGGGGGCGCCGCCATCTCCTTCTGCCAGTTCGACGAGAAGGACGAGTTGAAGGGCATCGAAAAGCTGCTGGGCAAGCCCATCCCCGTGGTGGAGGGGCACCCCTATCCCATGGAGAACTTCGACCCGCCCCAGAAGGACAAGCACGGCAAACCCATCAACGCCGAGGACGCCGAGGCCCGGGCCGCCGCCAAGGAGCGCCGCCGGGAGCGGGACGCCGAAAACAAGGCCCGGGCGGAGGAGCGGAAGCAGGCTGCCCAGCCCGCCGCCAAACCCGCCTCCGCCCCCAAGGCCGCGCCCAAACTCACCCCCGCCCCCGCCAAAGAGCCGGAAGATGAGCCCTGGACGCCCAAACTCCGCCTGGATCGGCCCCTGTCCGCCGGTGTGCGCCAGGGGAGGCTGGAGGACACCCTCCCGGCGGAGCCCTCCATGCCCGCCGCCGACTTCTATAAGCCCAATCCCCTGGACTCCGACGTCATCATGGACGCCACGGCACGGCTGCTGGCGCCCCGGAAGCCCATGCCCAGCCAGTCCGCATCCCAGCGGTCCCAGCGGGAGCGCGGAGAGCGGGCCAATCCCAAGAGCGCCCGGGAGGAGCGGCGGCAGTCCGACCGGGACAAGCAGCGGGAGGAGAAGCGGCAGGCCGCCCAGACCGGGAAAAAGCGCCGCCGCCGCGGCCGCAAGCCCGGCGGAGAGGCCCGCCCCGCCGCCGCGCAAAAGGACTCCGCCCGGCAGCAGAGCCTCATGCGGCCCTATTATCTGAGCGATGACCGCAAGTAACAGAGGGGGGCGGGCCCGCCTCCACCCGGCGCTCCGGTTCCTGCGGGCGCTGGCCGTCCTGGCCGTCATCGCCGCGCTGGGCGCGGCGTGGTTTTACTGGCAGTGCTGGGGGCTCATGACCACCAGGGCGGAGGTCACCCTCGACCGCCTGCCGGAGGGCTTCGACGGCTGCCGCGTCGTCCTCCTGTCCGACCTCCACGGCCACGAGTACGGCGAGGGCAGTTCCGATCTGCTGGAACGCGTCGCGTCGGAGGGGCCGGAGGCCATCTTCATGGTGGGGGACATGATCGACCAGGCGTCCCAGCTGGAGATGATCCCCGCTCTGGCGGAGGGGCTGGCCGCCATCGCGCCCACCTACTACGTCACCGGCAACCACGAGTGGGCCACCGGCACCAACACCGTCCGGGAGCTGAAACCCCTGCTGGCCGACTGCGGCGTGACGGTGCTCACCAACCGATACGAGATCCTGGAGCGGAACGGGGACAGGCTGGTGCTGGCCGGGGTGGACGACCCCAACGGCTTCGGCGACCAGAAGACCCCGGAGGCGCTGGCGGAGGAAATTGCAGAAGAGCAGCCGGGGCTGTTCACCGTCCTGCTGGCCCACCGCAACACCGAGTTTGACCGCTACGCCGCCGCCGGGTACGACCTGGTGCTCTCCGGCCACGGCCACGGCGGCATCGTCCGCCTGCCCTTTACCGACGGGCTCATCGGCGCCAACCGGAAATTCTTCCCCACCCGGATGGCGGGGCTGTATACCGAGGGGGACAGCGCCCTCTACGTCTCCCGGGGCCTGGGGAACAACACCACGCCCATCCACGGCTTCCGGCTGTTCAACCGGCCGGAGGTGGTGAGTCTCACCCTCCGGGCAGGATAACAAAGAAGGTTCCTTATGGTTTTTGACGCGGGACAATTTGATATCGCCGTCATCGGCGCGGGCCACGCGGGCATCGAGGCCGCCCTGGCCGCCGCCCGCCTGGGCCTGAAAACGGTGTGCTTCACCGTCAACCTGGACGCGGTGGGCAATATGCCCTGCAACCCCGCCATCGGCGGCACCGGCAAGGGCCAGCTGGTGCGGGAGGTAGACGCGCTGGGCGGCGAGATGGGCCGGGCCGCCGACAAAGCCTGCATCCAGTACCGGATGCTGAACCGGGGCAAGGGCCCCGCCGTGTGGTCCCTCCGGGCCCAGGCCGACCGCCGCCGGTACCAGGAGGTCATGAAGCACACCCTGGAACTGCAGGAAAACCTGTGGGTGAAGCAGGCGGAGGTGACGGAGATCCTGACGGAGGACGGGCACGTCTCCGCCGTCCGCACCGCTACAGGGGCTACCTATCAGGTCAAGGCCGTGGTGGTGGCCAGCGGCACCTATCTGGGGGGCCGCACCATCGTGGGGGAGGTCACCCGCGCCTCCGGCCCCGACGGCATGGCCGCCGCCCTGGCGCTGACAGACTGTCTCAGGGATCTGGGCCTGTCCATGCGCCGGTTCAAGACGGGCACGCCGCCGAGGATCCACCGGCGGAGCGTGGACTTCTCCAAAATGGAGAAGCAGGAGGGGGACGTCGACCCCGCCCCCTTCTCCTATTCCACCGACATTTCCCCGGAAAATCGGGCGGCGTGCTGGCTCACCTACACCAACGAGCGCACCCACCGGGTCATCCGGGACAACCTCCACCGCTCGCCCCTGTTCTCCGGGGTGATCGAGGGCGTCGGCCCCCGCTACTGCCCCTCCATCGAGGACAAGGTGGTGCGGTTTGCCGACAAGCCCCGGCACCAGCTCTTTCTGGAGCCCATGGGGCTGAACACCGAGGAGCTCTATCTGCAGGGCTTCTCGTCGTCTCTGCCGGAGGACGTGCAGCTCCAGATGCTCCACACCATCCCCGGCCTGGAGCACGCCGAGATGACCCGCCCCGCCTACGCCATCGAGTACGACTGCGTGGATCCCACCGAGCTGCTGCCCACGCTGGAGAGCAAAAAAGTCCCCGGTCTCTACGGGGCGGGGCAGTTCAACGGCTCCTCCGGCTACGAGGAGGCCGCCGCCCAGGGTCTGGTGGCCGGGGTGAACGCCGCCCTCAAGATCAAAGGCCAGCCGCCCCTGATCCTGACCCGGATGGACGGGTACATTGGGGTGCTCATCGACGACCTGGTGACCAAAGGCACCAACGAGCCCTACCGGGTGATGACCTCCCGGACGGAGTACCGCCTCCTCCACCGGCACGACAACGCCGACCGGCGGCTCACCGCCATCGGCCGCCGGGTGGGGCTGGTATCCGCTGAGCGGCTGGCCCGGGTCGAGGCGAAATACGCCGCTGTGGAGGGGGAGATCCATCGCTTGGAGCACACCGGGGCGGCCCCCTCCCCGGAGCTGGACAGGCTGTTGGAGGAAAAGGGCGAGCCGCCCTGCCCCAACGGCGCGCGCCTGGCCGATCTGCTCCGCCGCCCCCGGCTGGCCTATGCCGACCTGGCGCCCTTCGACCCGGAACGGCCGCAGCTTTCCCGGGAGATCACGGAGCAGGTGGAGATCTCCGTGAAGTATGCGGGTTACATCCAGCGGCAGACCCGCCAGGTGGAGGAGCTCCGCCGGCTGGAGGATCGGCCCCTGCCCCCCGATCTGGACTACCTGTCCATCCAGGGCCTGCGGCTGGAGGCCCGGCAGAAGCTGGACAGGATCCGGCCGCTGAACATCGGCCAGGCCAGCCGCATCTCCGGGGTGTCCCCGGCGGACGTGGCCGCGCTGATGATCTTTTTGGAGAAATAAGAGAGAGAACAGAGGAAGTGTTACCATGAGAAAGCGGCTGGCCATTGCGGCCTGCAAAGTCCTGCGGTTCGTGGGCAAGCTCATCGGCAGGGGCAGCTCCCTGCCGGGGCAGATCGCTCTGCGCCTGTGCCCGGACATCCTGGGCCGGCTGGAGCTGCCCCCCTACGTCATCGCCGTCACCGGCTCCAACGGCAAGACCTCCACGGTGGAGATGATCGCCTCCATCCTCACCGCCGCCGGGAGGTCGGTGGTCTACAACAAGGAGGGCTCCAACCAGATCGAGGGGGTCGCCACCCTGCTGCTGACCAACGCCACCGCAGGCGGCAGGGTCAAGGGCGACGTGCTCCTGCTGGAGAGCGACGAGCGGTGGGCGAAGCACACCTTCAAGTGGTTCCACCCCACCCACTTCGTCATCACCAACCTGTACCGGGATCAGCTCACCCGCAACGGCCACCCCGAGTGGGTCTATCAGGCCATCCTCCCCGCCCTCCACGCGGACACGACGCTGGTGCTCAACGCCGACGACCCCCTGGTGTCCCGGTTCGCCCAGGGCCGCGCCCCGGAGACGGTCAGGTGGTTCGGCCTGGACGAGTGCTCCATCAGCACGAAAGAGCACCACGGCGTGTATCACGACGGCGCCCGCTGCCCGGTGTGCGGCGCGCCCATGGAGTACGGCTGCTATCACTATGCCCACATCGGCCACTACCGCTGCCCCGGGTGCGGCTATGCCCGCCACGCCACCGACTTCACCGCCACCGCCGTGGATCTGAAGGCCGGCAGGCTCACCATCGACGGCAAGACCGACATCCAGCTGGCCTTCCGCAGTATATATAATGTATACAACATCCTGGCCGCCTGGTCTGCCTGCGCCCTGGCCGGGGTGGACGAGACCGCCATGGCCGGGGTCATCAACAACTATATTTTGAAGAACGGCCGGATGATCACCTTCACGCTGGGGGCCCGCAAGGGCACCCTGCTCACCTCCAAGCACGAGAACTCCGTGGCCTACGACACCAACCTGGGCTATATCGAGAGCCAGCCGGGGCCCTGCGAGGTAATGGTCATCGTGGACGCCGTCAGCCGCAAGTATTTCACCGGCGAGACCAGCTGGCTGTGGGATATCGACTTCGACCGGCTGTCCGCCCCTCAGGTGAAAAAGGTGTGGCTCTGCGGCCGGTACGTCAACGACCTGGCCCTGCGGCTGGACTACACCGCGGTGCCCCCGGAGAAGGTCGTGCTCCGGGAGAGCATTTCCGCCGCGGCGGAGGAGCTGAAAAGCTCCGGCGACCTGCCCCTGTACGTGGTCACCTGCTTCTCCGACCGGGACAAGCTGTTGGCCCACGTCCAGAGGGATTAAAGGGGGGACGGACATGGAACTGAACATCCTGCACCTGTACCCCGACGCGATGAGCCTGTACGGGGAGTACGCCAATGTCTCCATCCTCCGCCGGCAGCTGGAGGCCATGGGCGTGACCGTGGCGGTGAAAACCGCGGTCTTTGAAGATGAGCTGAGCTTTGAGGGCGTCGACCTCATCTATATGGGCGCCGGCACCGAGCGGGTGCAGAAGCTGGCCCTGGAGGCGCTGCGCCCATACGCGGATCAGCTGAAAGCCGCCGTCGACGGCGGCGCGGCGGTGCTGTTCACCGGCAATGCCATGGAGCTGCTGGGCGCGTCCGTCACCGACGCGGCGGGCAAAGAGTGGCCCGGCCTGGGCTTTGCCGACTATACCACCGTGGAGAGCGACAGGCGGGATCCGGTGGACGTCATCGCCCACAGCCCGCTGCTGGAACAGGCGGCGGTGGGCTTCATGAACAAGTGTTCCGTCACCCACGGGGTGAAGACCCCGCTGTTTGACCGCCTCACTCTGGGCTTCGGCAACGAGGCGAAAGGCGGAGCCGAGGGCTATGTGGACGGCAATGTGTTCGCCACCCACCTCACCGGCCCGGTGCTGGTGAAGAACCCGGAGCTGCTGGACTTGATCGTCCGCCGGCTGTTCGCCGCCAAGGGCTGGGAACTGCCGGAGACCGTCCCCGCCCAGCCCCACCAGCGGGAGGGCTACGCGGTCACCCTGCGGGAGCTGTCCGCCCGGATCAAGGGGTGAGACCGTGAAGCTGCTGTTCATCCGCCACGGCGACCCGGACTATGAGCGCGACTCGCTGACGGAAAAGGGCTTTCGGGAGGCGGAGCTCCTGGCGGAGCGGCTGTCCAAACTGGACATCGCCGCCTTTTACGTCTCCCCGCTGGGCCGGGCCCAGGACACCGCCAGGCCCGCCCTGGAGCGCATGGGCCGCCAGGCGGAGACGCTGGACTGGCTCCGGGAGTTCCACGCCCCGATCTTACGGCCGGACGCCGGCGGCGAGCGCCGCATCCTCTGGGACTGGCTGCCCCGGGACTGGACGGCGGTGGACGATTTCTACTCGCCCGACCGGTGGTACCGCCACCCTGTTTTGGAGGAGGCCCGCGTCAAAGAGGAGTACGACCGGGTGACCGGGGGGCTGGACGCCCTCCTGGCCCGCCACGGCTATGTCCGGGAGGGGCGGCTCTACCGGGCGGCGCGGCCCAACGACGATACCGTCGTCCTGTTCTGCCATTTCGGCGTGGAGACCGTGCTTGTGAGCCATCTGCTGGGGGTGTCCCCCATGCCCCTGCTCCACGGCCTGTGCGCCGCCCCCGCCTCGGTGACCACAGCCGTCACAGAGGAGCGCCGGGAGGGGATCGCCGCCTTCCGGCTGAGCGGCTACGGCGACATCTCCCACCTGTACGCCCACGGCGAGCCGCCCGCCTTTTCCGCCCGGTTCTGCGAGCGGTTCACCGACGATACCCGCCATGACTGATTGGAGGAACCTGCAATGAGCGAACAATGGCTGGAGGTCACCCTCCCCGTGCCCGCGTCCGACCTGGATCGGGTGTGCGACGTCCTCACCGCCAACGGCATGACCGGCCTGGTGGTGGAGGAAGAGGGCGATTTCCTCCGCTTTCTGGAGCAGAACCGCCAGTACTGGGACTATGTGGACGAAGATCTGGCCGCCCGGATGAAGGGGGTCAGCCGGGTGAAGTTCTACGTGCCCGACAACGACGAGGGGCAGACCCAACTGCGGGGCTATCTCCGGGGCCTGGAGCAATATGAGCCCCAGACCGTCTCCCTCCGGGAGGAGGACTGGGCCACCTCCTGGCAGAAGTACTATCAGCCCATCCCAGTGGGCAGGCGGGTCTACATCGTGCCCGAGTGGATGCGGGGGCAGGACATCCCAGACGGGCGGACGCCGCTGTACCTGAACCCCGGCCTCACCTTCGGCACCGGCGCTCACGCCACCACCCAGCTCTGCCTGGAACTGCTGGAGGAGGCCGTCCGGCCCGGCGACGCGGTGCTGGATCTGGGCTGCGGCTCCGGCATCCTGGCCATCGCCGC
>CANQZJ010000017.1 GCA_947628315.1 uncultured Oscillospiraceae bacterium | reverse complement strand
TCGATGACCTGCACCGTGTTGGAGAAGCAGAAGGACACCGACAGCTTCACCTTATACTCCGGCTTGTCCTCCCGGTCACGGCCCTTCCGCTCCGCCTGCCAGAACACCGGCTGGGTCAGGGGATTCTCCCCCGCCAGTTCCGTGACGTAGTCCACGATGCCGTTCTCATATTTGAACTCAGTGGTTTCGAACTTATTGGCCCCCACCTGGTTGCGGAACCGGAAGGTCACCCCGGCGTTGACCACCGCCTGGCGCTTCATCACGTCCAGGTAGTAGTCCACCGGGATGTCGATGTCGGTGAACACCTCCAGGTCGGGCTTCCAGTGGAACCTGGAGCCGGTCTTTTTGCCGGTATAGGGGGCCTTTTGCAGGAACTTGTCGTGGGGGACGGTGGGGTCGCCCTTCTCGAAGTGGAGGGTGTACTCAAAGCCGTCCCGGTGGATCACCGCGTCGAAGTACTCGGAGGCGTACTGGGTGGCGCAGGTGCCGAGACCGTTGAGGCCCAGGGAGTACTCGTAGTTGTCCCCCTCGCCGTCCTTGTACTTGCCGCCGGCGTACAGCTCGCAGAACACCAGTTCCCAGTTGTACCGGCCCTCCGCCTCGTTCCAGTCCACGGGGCAGCCCCGGCCGAAGTCCTCCACCTCGATGGACTTATCCTGGTACCGGGTGACGGTGATCAGATCGCCGTAGCCCTCCCTCGCCTCGTCGATGGCGTTGGAGAGGATCTCGAACACCGCGTGCTCGCAGCCCTCCAGCCCGTCGGAGCCGAAGATGACGCCGGGGCGTTTCCGCACCCGGTCGGCCCCCTTCAGGGCGGAGATGGACTCGTTGCCGTATTGTTTTTTGGAAGTGGACTTCGCCATGGAAACACCTCAGATGCTCCGGCGCCGCCTTTGAAACAAAAGTCGTCAAAAACAGGCGGCGCGCCGGGGAAATTGCCGGATACCGGCACAAAAACCTGTAATCAAGCCGGGATTTTACTGATTTAACAGTATAACCCGAAAACCGCCCTTCTGTCAAGCGATGGAACGGGCGTTTCCGCCCCCGCCGGTATATCCGCTGGAATATTTGTCCAAACTGGACATACAGTGTGGTACGGAGGTGACACCGATGACACAGACCACGTTCGGACGGCGGCGGGCGGCTTCAGACACGACAGAGCGGGAAGAGCTGATGGAGGGCCTGCGGCAGACCCGGAACCTGCTCAACTGCGCCTACTCCCAGTTCAACACCTACAGCGACCCCGACCTGGTGGAGGCCTGCGTGTATGAGATCAACGCCCTCCAGAGCCGGTACGCCTACTACGTCCGGCAGATGAAGCGGCTGGACGCCCGGAAGGAGGGGCGGCTATGAACCAGCCGGCGCTCATGGGCGCGGGGCTGGCAGTCCTCGCCCTGGCGGCGGTGCTGTTCCGCAGGCCGCTGTCCGCCCTGCTGGGGCTGCTGGCCCGTTCCGGGGTGGGGCTGATCTTTCTGTGGCTGTTCCAGAACGTCAGCGGTTTTCTGGGGGTGCAGCTGGGGGTCAACCTCTTGAACGGGCTGGTTTTGGGGGCGCTGGGGGCGCCGGGGTTCGCCCTGCTGCTGATGACCCAGTGGGCGGTGCGCTGAGACCCAAAAAAGTTTACAAAAAACAGGGCGCCCCCGCTGGCAAATGCGGCCTGCCTGTGGTATGATATCCCTGTTGAGATTTGACGGGAAAACCGTTTTGGAGGGGCGACATGGCCAGGCGGGACGACGGGTACCGATACCAGGGCTACCGGGGGGACAAGGGCAAAAGCAGCACTTTTCTCAAGGTGCTGATCGTACTGCTGGCGGCGGTGCTGCTGGCGGGCGTGGTCTTTGTGCTCTTTTTCATGGGGGAGTACATGGAGTACACCGAAAACGGCCCCCAGTTCCGCCCGCCCTGGGTGGGGGAGAGCAGCCCCGCTCCGGTCATCCCCTCCGACCCGGTGGTGGTGGACGACCCCGTGGTGGTGGTGACCGACCCGGCGGCCACCGCCTCTGTTCCCGCTTTCCTCCCTGCGCCGGAGCCTATCCGGGCGGTGGAGATCACCCCGGAGCAGCTGGCGGGCGGCCAGACCGTCCAGATGGCGGCAGACGCCCAGGCCAACGCCGTGGTGGTGGAGATGAAGGCCGCCTCCGGCGCGCTGGCGTGGCAGTCCAAAACGGAGCTGGCCGCCGTCCTCCAGGCCAACGCCGCGGACTCCTCGGTGTCCGACGCCGTCTCCGCCCTGGCGGCGGACGGCGGCCTGTATCTGATCGCCCGGGTGCAGTGTTTCCGGGATCAGGCGCTGTCCCGGAGCGGGGCCAGCCCGCTGCTGGATACCTCCGGTGAGCCCTGGGCGGACGGGGACGGCGTCGGCTGGGTCAGCCCGGTGAGCGGCGCCGCGGGGGACTATCTGGCCGCCCTGTGCCGGGAGCTGGCGGACATGGGCTTTGACGAGATCGTGCTGGACTCCTCCGGTTTCCCGGACTCCGGCAGCCTGGACACCCTGACCCGGGACGGCAACCGCCCTGAGGATCTCTCCACCCCGGTGGCGGCCTTCTACGCCAAGGTGGAGGCGGCGCTGGCGCCCACTGACGCCCTTCTGTCCGTCCGAACCGACGAGGATGTGGTTCGGGGCGGAAATCTGAACAGCGGCGTCACCGCCGCGCTGCTGGCGCGGTACGCCCGGCGGGTGTGGCTGCCCGCTCCCCAGTGGGACGACACCGACTACGCCGCCCTCCTCACCGCCGCCGGCATGGGGGACGCCCAGGCGCGGATCGTGCTCCCGGACGGTGCGGGCTGGAAAAGCTGAATTGATCAAATGCGAAAAAAGGCGTGGTTTTCGTGAGAAAACCACGCCTTTTGTATGCCATTGTTTAGCCGTCCAGCGCCAGGGAGGCCGCCAGCAGCTTTTTGGTGTAGTCGTGTTGGGGGTGGTCGTAGATGTCGTCCACGTCCCCCTGTTCCACGATCTCGCCGCCGGTCATGACGGCCACCCGGTCGCAGAGCTGATAGACCACGGCCAGGTCGTGGGAGATGAACAGATAGGACAGCCCCAGCCGCTCCTTCAGGTCGGCCAGCAGGCGCAGAATCTGGGCCTGGAGCGTGACGTCCAAAGCGGAGACCGGCTCGTCCAGCACGATGAACCGGCTGCCCTGGATCAGCGCGGCGGCAATGGCCACCCGCTGGCGCTGGCCGCCGGACAGCCTGGCCGGTTTCCGGGACAGATGTTCTTCCCCCAGCCCCACCAGGGCGGCCATCTCCTCCACCCTGCGGCGGCGCTGGTTTTTGTCCTTGACGCCGGCGGCCCGGAGGGGTTCCTCCAGGATCCAGCCCACCGTTTTGGCGGGGTTCAGGGAGCCGTAGGGATCCTGGAACACCATCTGGGGCCGGGGGCTGTTGACGGTCAGCGTGCCCTCCACATCGGTGACCAGCCCCAGCAGGCATTTCGCCAGGGTGGACTTGCCGGAACCGGACTCGCCCACGACGCCCAGCGCCTCGCCGGGGGAGAGGGACAGGGTCACATCCCGGAGCACCTGTTTGCGCTCCCTGCCCCTGCCGTACCAGCTGTTCAGGTGGGCGGCGCTGAAGATGGGCTCAGTCACGGGACGCGCCCCCTTTCAGCTTGGTGCGGGTGGGCCGGGAGGAGATCAGCAGTTTGGTGTAGTCCTCCCTGGGGTGACGGAACACCTCGTCTACGGGGCCGGACTCCACGATCCTGCCCTCTTTCATGACGACGACCCGGGAGCACAGCGCCCGCACCACCGCCAAATCGTGGGAGATGAACAGGATGGCGACCCCCTCTTTGCGGTTGATGTCTTTCAGGGTCTCCAAAATCTGCATCTGGATGGTCACGTCCAGGGCGGTGGTGGGCTCGTCGGCGATGAGCAGCTGGGGCCGCAGCACCAGGGCGGCGGCGATCATGGCCCGCTGGCGCATGCCGCCGGACAGCTCATGGGGCCAGGCGTTCCACACCGCCTCCGGGTCGGGCAGACCGGCCAGGGCCATGGTCTCCAGCGCCCGGGCCTTCCGCTCCGCCGGGGACAGCCTGCCGTGGATGCGCAGCGCCTCCTCCACCTGCCTGCCCACCCGCATGGTGGGGTTCAGGCTGGTCATGGGCTCCTGGAAGATGATGGACAGCTCGTCTCCCTGGTACTCCCGGAGCTGCCTGGGGGAGAGGGACAGCAGATCCACCCCCTCAAACAGCGCCTGCCCGGTGATGTGGGCGCGGGGGTTCCGGATAATGCCCATCAGGGCGTGGGCGGTCATGGACTTGCCGGAGCCGGACTCGCCCACGACGCCCACCACCTCGCCGGCGTCCATCTGGAGATTGAATTTCTCCACGGCGGTGAAGGGCTCTTTGCGGTCGGTGAACACCACCGACAGATCGCGGATGTCCAGCATCATGCCTCCACCCCCGTTTCCGAGCGGATGCCCTCGCCCAGCAGGCCCACGCCCAAAATCAGCAGGATGGTGGTGAGGGCCAGAAAGCCCGCGTACCACGGGGTTTTCAGCAGATAGCCCTGGGCCTCGCTGAGCATATAGCCCAGGCTGGGATCCTGGGGGGTGACGCCGATGCCGAGAAAGCTCATGGAGGCCTCCGCCAGCACCGCGTTGTTGAAGCCGATGGTGAGGCCCGACAGCAGCACCGGGAAGGTGTTGGGCAGGATGTGGACAAACACGATCCGCAGGGGGGACACCCCCATCAGCCGGGCGGACTTCACATAGTCCAGATCCCGCTGGCGGAGGAACTCCCCACGCACCAGCCGGGCGAAGCTGGGGATGAACAGCACCCCCAGGGCGAAGATCAGGTGGTACCGCCCCGCCCCGGTGAGCGCCATCACCACCAGCGCCAGCAGCACGCTGGGGAAGGCGGCGATGGCGTCGCACAGGCGCATGACGATGGCGTCGGCCGCGCCGCCGAAGTAGCCGCACAGCCCGCCGATGACAAGGCCGCACACCGCGCCGATGGCCAGCACCGCCAGGGCGATGGTCAGCGTGGCGGCCGCCCCCTGGAGCACCCTTGAGAAGATGTCCCGCCCAAGGGCGTCGCACCCGAACAGGTGGGCCGGGGAGGGGAGGGCGTAGCGGTCGGCGGCGCTGATGGCGGAGGGGTCGTGGGGCGTCCAGAACAGCCCCACGGCGCAGAAGATCAGCATGAGCAGGGACAGCGCCCCGCCGATGCGGAGATACCAGTTCTTCCTCATGCCGTCACCTCCCGTCGATCCGGGGATCCATGACCCGGTAGAGGGCGTCGGCCAGGAAGTTGCAGCCCACCACCACCACGGCCAGAATGACCACAATGGCCTGCACCACCGCGTAATCCCGCTTGCCGATGCAGGTGATGAGCATCTGACCCAGCCCCGGGATGGTGAACACCTGCTCCACCACGATGGAGGCGGCCACGATGTCGGCGATGGTCATGGCCAAAAAGGTGACCACGGGGATCATGGCGTTGCGGAGCACGTGCCGCCGGAGCACCGCCCCGGTGGCGTTGCCCTTGCTGTAGGCCGTGCGGACGTAGTCCTTGTCCAGTTCCCCCAGGATGGCGCCCCGCAGGAGGCGCACCGCCATGGCGCTCTTGGGCAGAGCCACCGCCAGGGCGGGGAAGAACATGAACCACAGGTGGGCGGCGAGCCCCGCCTCCGGGGACACATAGGTGGGCTGGAAGATGTGCAGCACCAGGGCGAACAGAAACATCACCCCGATGCCCATGATGAAGTTGGGGATGGACATGGTGACCTGGGTGAGCACGGTGATCGCTCTGTCCACAAAACCGCCCCGGAACCGGGCGGCCACGATCCCCAGCGGGATGGAGATGACCACGATCAGCGCGAAGGACACAGCGGTCAGCGTCAGCGTGGCCTGGACGCGGGGCGCCAGCAGGTCGGCCACCGGCATGTTGAACTTGTAGGACTTGCCCAGGTCGCCGTGCAGAAAGTCGGTGAGCCAGTTTACATAACGCTGCCAGACGGGCAGATCAAGCCCCAATTCCTTGCGCAGGGCGGCGATCTGCTCCTCGGTGGCGTCCAGCCCCAGAATGGTGTGGGTGGGGTCGCCGGGGATGACGGAGAAGGCCGCGTAGGCCAGCAGGGTCACCAGCAGCAGGGTCGCCAGCAGCAAGGCAACACGCTTGACGGCGGCTTTTGCCATGTCCTCACCTTCTTTCGTCAGAGGATGTCAAAACAGGGGGATACCCCCACGGGTCTTTGACCCGTGGGGGCGCTTTTTCGGTTACTTGTAGTGGATCGTGGACATATCCAGCACGTAGGTGCAGTAGAAGTTGAAGCCGTCCAGCTTGGGATCCATCACCACCAGCTCGCACAGATCCTCCAGCCACAGGGAGGCGGCCTGCTCGCTGAGGATCTCCTCGGCCCGCTTGTACAGCTCCATCTGTTCGCTCTCGTCCAGGGTGGTCTGGGCGCGGCCCACCACGTCGTCGTACTCCGCGTCGGAGAAGTTGATGAAGTTCTTGCCGTTGTCGGAGGCGTACCGCACCAGCATCTCCCGGGCGGACATATCGCTGGCGGAGATGGCGCACACGGAGGTCTCGAAGTCCCGGCCCTGGTACACGTCGCTGACCCAGGCGCCCCACTCGATGGTCTCCACGCGGGCGGTGATGCCCACGGCCTTCAGCTGCTCGGCGATGACCTCGGCGGCCTGGATATGCTGCTCGTAGTTGTTGGGGGCGGTGATGGTCATCTCAAAGCCGTCGGGATAGCCGGCCTCGGCCAGCAGTTCCCTGGCCTTTTCCACGTCGTGGGGGTAGGCCTCCGCCAGCTCGGGCATGAAGTACCGCTTCTGTGCGGGGTACATGCTGGTGCCGGTGGCCACGCCGGCGCCGTCGCACACGAACTGGATCAGCTCGGGCACGTCGATGGCGTAGTACATGGCCTGGCGGACGCGGACGTCGTCAAAGGGCTTGACGGCGTTGTTGATGTACAGTGCCTGCACCAGCTTCATGGTGTCCTCCAGGACGGTGAAGTCGTCCTCCACCTGGCTCTTGAAGGTGCTGGGCATATGGATCACCAGATCCAGGGCGCCGCTCTGGAGGGCGATGACCATGGCGCTGGTGTTGCTCTCGCCGGTGAACACCCGGAAGGTGACCCCGTCCAGATAGGCGGGGGCGCCCCAGTAGCTGTCGTACTTCTCCACCACCAGGCTGTCCTGGGGGGTGTAGGAGACGAATTTGAAGGGGCCGGTGCCGACGGGGCTGGTGGCGATGGTATCGCCGGAATCCGCCGGGATGACGGCGGCCTCCACCACGGAGTAGATGAACTCCAGGTTGGGCTCGCTGAGGGTAATGACCGCATGGCCCTCCTCGTCAGCGGAGATATCGCCGACAATAGAAAACGCCGGGATCATGGGAGTACCTTCGTTCTCCGATCCGGCGCAGCGCTTCAGGGAATACAGGACGTCTTCGATGGTGACCTGTGCTCCGTTGTGGAACGTCACGCCTTCCCGCAGGGTGAAGGTGTAGGTGAGTCCGTCAGGGGAGACCTCATAGTCACTGGCAACGGCGGGGGTGACTCCGCCGTCGGGGCTGGCCTTCACCAGCCCCTCGAAGATGTTGAACAGCACCTCACTGGTGCCGGCGCTGACGCCGGAGTCGTGGGGGTCGAGGCTGTCCAGATCCTGCGCGATACCTACCGTGACTGAGTTCCCGTGCTCTGCCGGCTCCTGGGTGGGAGGATCGGTTTTGGGTAACTCGCCCGATTGTGCAGCCGTCGGCTCGCTGGTGCTTTCCGCCGTACCTCCCGCGCAGGCGCACAGTGAGGTCAGCAGCAGAGCGAACACGACAAGCAGCAAAAGGGCTTTCTTTGCGAACTGAGCCATTTTGCTTCCTTTCCGGAAAGTTTTTCACGCTTTCCACTGCATTTCTCGCAACCGTATTCAGTTGTGGCCGGCGGTTCGCCGGCATGGGGTATTGTAACAGGTGATCCGGGAAAAAGCAATCCTTTTTTGCGGGGGCCGGGAAAATCCCTCGGGGGCGCATAGAGCACCTGGCCGGAGGCATACTAATCCAAATCGGAAAGGGCGGGGAAGGACTTGAACACGGAGACGAAAAAACAGCTGTGGTATGCCGCGGCGGGGGGCGCCGCCGGTCTGGTGAACGGCTTTTTCGGCGGGGGCGGCGGCATGGCGCTGGTGCCCATGCTGGCGGGCAAGTGTGGCCTGGATCAGCGGAAGGCCTTCGCCACATCGGTGGCCGTCATCGCGCCGCTGTGCGCCCTGTCCGCCGGCATCTACTGGTACCGGGGCAGCATGGATATCGGGCTGGCGCTGCCCTACCTGGCGGGAGGGCTGATCGGCGGACTCATCGGCGGGAAGGTCTACCGGCAGATGTCCATGGCGCTGCTCCGCCGGGTCTTCGCCCTGCTGATCCTCTACGGCGGGGTGAGGGCGCTGCTGTGACGGACTGGCTCATCCCCCTGCTGGCCGGGGCGGCCACCGGGGTGCTGTCCGGCTTCGGCATCGGCGGCGGCTCCCTGCTGCTGATCTATATGACCGGCTTCGTGTCTGTCCCCCAAAACCTGGCCCAGGGGGTCAATCTGCTGTACTTCCTGCCCACCGCCGCCACCGCCCTGCCCGCCCACGTGAAAAACGGCTATATCGAGAAAAAAGCGCTCTTTCCCGCCATCCTGGCGGGGCTTATCGGCACCGCTCTGGCGGCGTGGCTGGCCACGTCGCTGGACGTGGAGCTGCTCCGCAAATGCTTCGGCGTGTTCCTGCTCGTCATCGGCACAAGGGAGCTGTTCCGCAAATAACGCCTCCGGCCGCGAAAATTGTGCGGCGGGAGGCGAATTTTTTACACCGGTTTTGATTGTCAGGTCTTGAACAATCTGAAAAATCATGTATAATATTCCTAGGTCTGCTCATTAAGTCTGTTCTGTATGGAGACCTGCCATCCAGTACGATACACAGAAAGGAGTTTTCACATGATTTATTCGCGCGAAGTTGAGGAGATGTGTAAAGTCGCCCAGGGCGTGAACCACGGCGCCGCCCCCATCCCGGAGGAGGCCAAGTGGGTCAAGGCGAAAGAGGTCAAGGACATCTCCGGCCTGACCCACGGTGTGGGCTGGTGCGCCCCCCAGCAGGGCGCCTGCAAGCTGACCCTGAACGTGAAGGAGGGCGTGATCCAGGAGGCGCTGGTGGAGACCATCGGCTGCTCCGGCATGACCCACTCCGCCGCCATGGCCGCCGAGATCCTCCCCGGCCGCACCATTCTGGAGGCTCTGAACACCGACCTGGTGTGCGACGCCATCAACACCGCCATGCGTGAGCTGTTCCTGCAGATCGTCTATGGCCGCTCCCAGTCCGCTTTCTCTGAGGAGGGCCTGGCCATCGGCGCCGGCCTGGAGGATCTGGGCAAGGGCCTCCGCAGCCAGGTGGGCACCATGTACGGCACTCTGGCCAAGGGCCCCCGCTATCTGGAGATGGCCGAGGGCTACGTCACCGGCATCGCGCTGGACGAGGAGGGCCAGATCATCGGCTACAAGTACGTAAACTTCGGCAAGATGACCGACTTCATGAAGAAGGGCGACGACGCCGCCACCGCTTACGAGAAGGCCAGCGGCCAGTATGGCCGTGTTGCCGACGCGGTGAAGATCATCGACCCCAGAAAGGAATAAAGGAGGGCTGACAAATGGCATTGTTTGAATCCTATGAGAGACGCATTGACCAGATCAATGCTGTCCTGAACAGCTACGGCATCGCTTCCATCGAGGAAGCCGAGAAGATCACCAAGGACGCCGGCCTCGACGTCTACCACCTGGTGGAGAGCATCCAGCCCATCTGCTTCGAGAACGCCAAGTGGGCCTACACCGTGGGCGCGGCCATCGCCATCAAGAAGGGCGCCCGCAAGGCCTCTGAGGCCGCCGCCGCCATCGGCGAGGGCCTGCAGTCCTTCTGCATCCCCGGCTCTGTGGCCGACCAGCGCAAGGTGGGCCTGGGCCACGGCAACCTGGGCAAGATGCTGCTGGAGGAGGAGACCGACTGCTTCTGCTTCCTGGCCGGCCATGAGTCCTTCGCCGCCGCCGAGGGCGCCATCGGCATCGCCGAGAAGGCCAACCGCGTCCGTCAGAAGCCCCTGCGCGTCATCCTGAACGGCCTGGGCAAGGACGCCGCCCAGATCATCGCCCGCGTCAACGGCTTTACTTATGTGGAGACCGAGATGGACTACTACACCGGCCAGGTGAAGGAGGTCTTCCGCAAGGCCTACTCCAACGGCCCCCGCGCCAAAGTCAACTGCTACGGCGCCAACGACGTCACCGAGGGCGTCGCCATCATGTGGAAGGAGAACGTGGACGTGTCCATCACCGGAAACTCCACCAACCCCACCCGGTTCCAGCACCCCGTGGCCGGCACCTATAAGAAGGAGTGCAACGAGAAGGGCAAGAAGTACTTCTCCGTGGCCTCCGGCGGCGGCACGGGCCGCACCCTGCACCCGGACAACATGGCCGCCGGCCCCGCCTCCTATGGCATGACCGACACCATGGGCCGTATGCACTCCGACGCCCAGTTCGCCGGCTCCTCCTCCGTCCCCGCCCATGTGGAGATGATGGGCCTGATCGGCGCGGGCAACAACCCCATGGTCGGTATGACCGTTTCCGTGGCCGTGGCCGTGGAAGAGGCCGCCAAGGCCGGCCGCTTCTAAGCCGCGCAGCGAGCCGTTATTCAATGACGATAAAGAGGCCCCGGAGCCAGGCTCCGGGGCCTCTTGCTGTGCTGTAATTACTTCAGATTGAAGAACGCCTTGCGCCCCAGGTACCGGGCGGCGTCGCCCAGCTCCTCCTCGATGCGGAGCAGCTGGTTGTACTTGGCCACCCGGTCGGTGCGGCTGGGGGCGCCGGTCTTGATCTGGCCGGCGTTCATGCCCACCACGATGTCGGCGATGGTGGTGTCCTCCGTCTCGCCGGAGCGGTGGGACACCACGGCGGTGTAGCCCGCCCGGTTGGCTTTCTGGATGGTGTCGATGGTCTCCGTCAGGGTGCCGATCTGGTTGACCTTGATCAGCACGGAGTTGGCCACGCCCAGGTCAAGACCCTTCTGGACGCGCTCGGCGTTGGTGACGAACAGGTCGTCGCCCACCAGCTGGACGCGGTCGCCCAGGGCCTTGGTGAGCATAGCCCAGCCCTCCCAGTCGTCCTCGCCCATGCAGTCCTCCATGGAGATGATGGGGTAGGCGTCGGCAAACTTTTTCCACATGTTCACCATCTGCTGGCGGGTCATGGTCTTGCCTGCCTTGGGCAGGGTGTAGGTGCCGTCCTTGGGGTCGTACCAGTCGGACACGGCGGCGTCCATGGCGATCATGAAGTCCTCGCCGGGTTTGTAGCCCGCCTTCTCGATGGCCGCCACGATGCACTTGAAGGCGTCCTCGTCCTTTTTCAGGTTGGGGGCGTAGCCGCCCTCGTCGCCCACGCCGGCGGCAGGGGTGCCGTTGTCCTTCAGGACGGTCTTCAGGGTGTGGAACACCTCGGCGCAGCGGCGGAGCGCCTCCTTCCAGGAGGGGGCGGACACGGGCATGATCATGAACTCCTGGATGTCCACGTTGTTGGTGGCGTGGGCGCCGCCGTTCAGGATGTTCATCATGGGTACGGGCAGCACCTTGGCGTTGACGCCGCCGATATAGTTATACAGCGACACGCCAAGGGACTCGGCGGCGGCCTTGGCCACGGCCAGGGACGCGCCCAGGATGGCGTTGGCGCCCAGGCGGGCCTTGTTGGGGGTGCCGTCCAGCTCGATGAGCAGCTGGTCGATGGCGGGCTGCTCCAGGGCGTTCATGCCGATGAGCGCCTCGGCGATCTCGGTGTTCACGTTGGTGACGGCCTTCTCCACGCCCTTGCCCAGGTAGCGGCTCTTGTCGCCGTCCCGCAGCTCGCAGGCCTCGTGGACGCCGGTGGAGGCGCCGGAGGGAACCGCCGCGCGGCCCACGGTGCCGTCGTCCAGGACGACTTCCACCTCTACGGTGGGGTTGCCGCGGGAGTCCAGAATCTCCCGGCCCAGCACGTCTACGATCTCGATCATTGACTTCATGAAGACGATCTCCTCTTCAAATGTGGTTTGCGGCGGTGCGCCGCTGCCTCCATTATTTCACGATGAGGGACTGTCCATCCATCTCCGCGGGCTTTTCCAGACCCATCAGATCCAGCATGGTGGGGCACAGGTCGGCCAGGCGGCCGTCCCGCAGCTTCACGCTGCCGGCGCCCACCACGCAGCAGGGCACCAGGTTGGTGGTGTGGGCGGTGAAGGGGGAGCCGTCGGGCTCCACCATGTGCTCGGCGTTGCCGTGGTCGGCGGTGATGATGACCTTGCCGCCCAGCTTCAGGGTGGCGGCCACCACCTGGCCCACGCCGTCGTCCACCGCCTCGGCGGCCTTGACGGCGGCCTCGTACACGCCGGTGTGGCCCACCATGTCGCAGTTGGCGAAGTTCAGAATGACGACGTCGTACTTGCCGCTCTCGATGCGCTTGACGCACTCCTCCGTGACCAGGGGCTCGGACATCTCCGGCTGGAGGTCATAGGTGGCCACCTTGGGGGAGGGGATCAGGCAGCGGTCCTCGCCGGGGAACACCTGCTCCACGCCGCCGTTGAAGAAGAAGGTGACGTGGGCGTATTTCTCGGTCTCCGCGATGCGCAGCTGGGTCATCCCCAGCTTGGAGATATATTCCCCGAAGATGTTGTGCAGCGTCTCCTTGGGGTAGGCGATGACCACGTTGGGCATGGACGCGTCGTAGGAGGTGGTGCACACATAGTGCAGGGGGAAGAAGCCCTTTTTGCGCTCAAAGCCCTTGAAGTCGGGATCCACCAGGGAGCGGGTGATCTCCCGGGCCCGGTCGGGCCGGAAGTTCATGAACAGGATGGCGTCCCCGGCGCCGATCTCGGCGCCCTTGCAGGTGACCACGGGAACCATGAACTCGTCGGTGACGCCGGCGTCATAGGACTTCTGCACCGCGTCCACCGGATCCTCGTTGAACTGGGCGCTCTCGCCGTAGACCATGGCGGCGTATGCCTTCTCCAGCCGATCCCAGTTGGTGTCGCGATCCATGGCGTAGTAGCGGCCCTCCACGGTGGCGATCTTCGCCCCGTATTTGTCGCAGGTCTCCTTCATCTGGGCTACGAAGCCCTTGCCGGAGGTGGGGGGCACGTCGCGGCCGTCCAGGAAGCAGTGGACGTAGATCTTCTCCGCCCCCAGATCGTGGGCCAGCTTGACGGCGGCCTGGATGTGGGTGATGTGGGAGTGGACGCCGCCGTCGGACATCAGGCCGTAGATGTGGACGGCCCGGCCCGCCTCTTTGGCGGCGTTGATGGCGTCCACGTAGGCCTTGTTCTGGAAGAAGGTGCCCTCCTGGATGGCCTTGGTGATCTTGGGCAGATCCTGGAACACCACCCGGCCCGCGCCGATGTTGGTGTGGCCCACCTCGCTGTTGCCCATCTGGCCGTCGGGCAGACCCACGTCCAGCCCGGAGGCGGACAGCCTGCACACGGGGTTCTCGGCGAACAGCTTATCCAGGTTGGGGGTGTTGGCGGCGGCAATGGCGTTGTCCCCCGGCCTGGTGGAGGAGGACAGGCCAAAACCGTCCATGATGATCAGAGTAGTGGGTGTTTTCATGGAGAAAACCTCCGTCGATTACTGATTGGCCGCGTTGATGATGGCCAGGAAGTCGTCGGGCTTCAGGGACGCGCCGCCGATGAGGCCGCCGTCGATGTCGGGCTGGGCCAGCAGCTCCGCCGCGTTCTTGGCGTTCATGGAGCCGCCGTACTGGATGGTGACGGCCCGGGCCACCCGGGCGCCGAACTGCTTGCGGATGATGGCGCGGATGTGGGTGCAGACCTCGCCGGCCTGTTCGGCGGTGGCGGTCTTGCCGGTGCCGATGGCCCAGATGGGCTCATAGGCGATGACCACGCGGCGCACCTGGTTCTCGGTCAGGCCGGACAGGGCGGCCTTCACCTGATAGGAGATCAGCTCCTCGGTGACGCCCAGCTCCCGCTGAGCCAGGCTCTCGCCCACGCAGACGATGGGCTTCAGGCCGGCCTCCAGGGCGGCCTTGACCTTCTTGTTCACGGTGAAGTCGGTCTCGTTGTAGTACTGGCGGCGCTCGGAGTGGCCGATGATGACGTACTTGGCGCCCACGTCCTTGAGCATCTCGGCGGTGACCTCGCCGGTATAGGCGCCGGAGGCCTCGTAGTGGCAGGTCTCGCCGCCGATGGACACCCGGGTGTCCCGGAAAGCCTTGACGGCGCCGTTCACATTGACGCCGGGGACGCACAGTACGACCTCGCACCACTTGTGGCGGCCCAGGTTGGGCTTGATGGCCTCGGCAAAGGCCTTGGTCTCGGTGAGGGTCTTGTTCATCTTCCAGTTGCCGGCGATGATCGTCTTGCGGTATTTCAGATTCATAGCGGTTCGGACTCCTTTGTTCGGTTGTATAGATTTTTACGCGTCGAGCAGGCAGGCCACGCCGGGCAGCTCCTTGCCCTCCATGAACTCCAGGGAGGCGCCGCCGCCGGTGGAGATGTGGCTCATCTTGTCGGCGTAGCCCAGCTGCTGGACGGCAGCCGCGCTGTCGCCGCCGCCGATGATGGTGATGGCGCTGGTCTTGGACAGGGCCTCGGCCACGGCCTTGGTGCCGGCGGCGAACTTGTCGAACTCAAACACGCCCATGGGGCCGTTCCAGATCACGGTGCCCGCGTCGGCCACGGCCTTGCAGTACAGCTCCACGGTCTCGGGGCCGATGTCCAGGCCCTGCCAGCCGGCGGGGATCTCGCCGGACTTGACCACCTTGGAGTTGGCGTCGGGGGCGAAGGCGTCGGCGATGACGGTGTCTACGGGCAGGAGCAAGCGGACGCCCTTCTCGGCGGCCTTCTTCACCATGTCGTTGGCGTAATCCTCCCAGTCGGGCTCCAGCAGGGAGTCGCCCACCTGGCCGCCCTGGGCGGCGGAGAAGGTATAGGCCATGCCGCCGCCGATGATGACGGTGTCGGCAATTTCCAGTAGGTTGTTGATGACGCCGATCTTTGTGGAGACCTTGGAGCCGCCCAGAATGGCCACCAGAGGACGCTTGGGGTTGGCCAGAGCGCCGCCGATGAAGTCCAGCTCCTTCTGGATCAGGAAGCCGGAGACGGCGGGCAGATAGTCGGCCACGCCGGCGGTGGAGGCGTGAGCGCGGTGGACGGCGCCGAAGGCGTCGGAGACGTAGATGTCGGCCAGACTGGCCAGCTGTTTGGCAAACTCGGGGTCGTTCTTGGTCTCGCCCTTATTGAAGCGGGTGTTCTGGAGCAGCATGATCTCGCCGGGCTTCAGGGCGGCGGCCTTGGCCTGGACGTCGGCGTTCACCACGTTGATGTCGCCGGCCAGAGTCACCGGCTTGCCCAGCAGTTCGCTCAGGCGCTTGGCCACGGGCTCCATGCAGAGGGCCTCCAGGGACTTCTCCCACTTCTCCTTGGTGAGGGTGGCGGGATCCTTGCCCTTCTCGGTCTGCTTCTTGACCCACTTCTCGAAGTTAGGCTCAGGTTTGCCCAGATGGGAGCAGGCGATGACGGCCGCGCCGTTGTCCAGCAGGTACTGGATGGTGGGCAAGGCGGCCCGGATGCGCTTGTCGTCAGTGATGGCGCCGCTGCCGTCCTTGGCCTGGGGCACGTTGAAGTCGCACCGCAGGAGGACTTTCTTGCCGCTGACGTCGATGTCCTTGACTGTCTTCTTGTTGTAATTCATAGTGAAAGCTCCTTTCGTCGATTCGATGTGATAGGGGCGGGTTCTAACAAGTTTTAAGAGGGATGGGGTCACAACTCCGCCATCTCGCCTTCCCCGGATAAGCCGGGGAAGCCCTGCTGCTTGAGCGCCTCGTAGGTGAGGATGGCCACGGAGTTTGCCAGGTTGAGGCTCCGGGCGTCCGGCCGCATGGGGATGCGGACGCATCGGTCGTAGTGGGCCATGCGGAACCACTCCGGCAGGCCGGCGGTCTCCTTGCCGAAGAACAGCCAGCAGCCGTCCCGGAAGACGGCCCTGGAGTAGTCCCGGGGCGCCTTGGTGGTAGCCAGCCACAGGTCGTCCGCCGCCTCCGGGTGCCGCTCAAACAGCGCGTCCAGGCTGGGGTAGACCGTCACGTCCACCATGGGCCAGTAGTCCAGACCCGCCCGTTTCACCGCCTTGTCGCTGACGTCGAACCCCAAAGGCTCCACCAGATGGAGGCGGCTGCGGGTGGCGGCGCAGGTTCGGGCGATGTTGCCGGTATTCATGGGGATCTCCGGCTCCACCAACACGATATTGACCATAATGCCCTCCCTTAACCACGGAACATTATATCGGCTTGAATCCCAAAAGGCAAGAGAAAAAGTGGCGAAACTGTCCCAAAATTCACTTTTTTTGCTGTCACTTTGCCGAAGCAGGGCCCCCATGACAGAATTTTCCCTTTTTGCGCCGGCGAGGTTGTCTTTTCCGGCGGGGTGTGATACAATATCCCGGCAGGTGGGGAAAATTTTTCGGCGGGGAACCGTTTCCCGGCAGTCTCCGTCCAAGTGAATGACGGTGGAAGGAGCCGCCGCCGATCCCCCCCCAACGATAAGGAGGATCTGAGATGAAAAAGGTAATCGCGCTTGCCCTTGCCCTGATGATGGCGCTGTGCCTGTGCGCCTGCGGCAAGACCCAGACCGGCCCCGGCCCCGCCCAGAACGCCGAGCTGGATATGACCGCCTTCTATGAGGACACCATGGAGAAGTACGAGTTCCCCGGCATGGTGCTGGCCGAGGGGGATATGCTGGAGATGTTCTATCCCGGCCTGTCCGCCCTGGACGGCGTGGCTGAGTTCCAGGTCTACACCCCCATGATGACCGGCGCCCCCTCCGAGCTGACCCTGGTGAAGCTGTCCGACCCCTCCGCCGCCGGCGCCGTCAAGGCGGTGTTCGACGCCCGGGTGGCCGCCTGCACCGAGGAGGGCATGAACTACCCCGACACCATCGACGCCTGGGTGAACAACTGCCGCCAGGTCACTGTGGGCAATTATATG
Organism: uncultured Oscillospiraceae bacterium; assembly: GCA_947628315.1. Taxonomy (GTDB): domain Bacteria; phylum Bacillota; class Clostridia; order Oscillospirales; family Oscillospiraceae; genus Enterenecus. The sequence goes on along the minus strand of CANQZJ010000017.1, from coordinate 20,892 downwards.
ATGCTGGTGGTTCACACCGACTGCGACGCCATCCAGGCCGACTTTGAGGCCGCGCTCCAGAAGTGAGGAGGATCATATGAAAAAGCACGTTCTGCTCCCGGCCCTGGCGGCCGCTCTGCTCCTGGGCCTGTGCGCCTGCGGGCCCAAGACGGAACAGGGCCCCGGCCCCGTCAGCGTTCCTCCCGCCACCGAGAAGCCCTCTGAGGCGCCTGTCGAGACTCCCTCCGAGGAGCCCACCGCCGCCCCCACCGAGGAGCCTTCCGAGGCACCCTCCGCTCCCCCTATCTTCGTGCCCGGCGGCCCCGGTCCCCAGATGCCCGGCGATGCGGACGACACCGTCCTGCCGCCCTCCGGCGTGGGTGAAGGGGACACGGATCTGCACTTCTTTATGGACGAGCTGTTCCCCACCATCAGCGAGTATGAGTTCCCGGCCATGGATCTGATGAGCGACGAGCGGCTGATCCACGAGTACCCCGGCCTTGGGGCCGTCCCTGTGAAGCAGCGGCTGATCTACACCCCCATGATGACCGGCGTGGCCTGTGAGTTCGCCTTTGTTGAGGTAGAGGACGAGGCCGACGTGGAGACGGTGAAGGCCATCTTCCAGCAGCGCATCGACAGCCAGATCGACGGGGGTGCTTTTTACCCCGCCATGATCGAGCAGTGGGAGAACAACGCCCGCATCTTCACCGGAGGCAAGTACGTCATCCTGGCCGTCCACGAGATGTCTGAGTCCATGGCCGCTGAGGACGGCGATTTCGCCACGGCCCTCGGGTTCGGCTGATCCCGTTCTGTCCCGCAGACCGTTCGGCGGGGGCCGCCGCGCCGACGGCCCCCGCCGTTTCCCTGTTCCCGCTCAGATCACTTTGATTGGAGGTGAACGCCGGTGATCTTTTCCTCCCCATACTTCCTGTTCCTCTACCTCTGCGCGGTGCTGCTGCTGTACTATATCACCCCGCTGAGATGGCGGAACCTGGTGCTGCTCATCCTCAACCTGATCTTCTACGGCTGGGGGGAGCCGGTGTATATCCTCATCATGTTCGCCTCCATCGGCATCGACTACACCCACGGCATGCTGGTGACCCGGAATAAAAACAAAGGAAACATCCGGGGGGCCAAGCTGGCGGTGGCCTCCTCGGTCATCTTTAATCTGGCCCTGATGTTCTTCTTCAAGTACTGGGACTTCATCGCCGGCAACGTGAACGCCCTGGCCGGGTTCGAGCTGATGAAGGTGCTGGGCCACCCGCTGCCCATCGGCATCTCCTTCTACACCTTCCAGACCATGAGCTACACCATCGACGTGTACCGGGGGGACGCCCGCACCCAGAAGAACATCATCACCTTCGGCACTTTCGTCACCCTGTTCCCCCAGCTCATCGCCGGCCCCATCATCAAGTACAAGGATCTGGACGAGCAGCTGGAGCACCGGGAGCACACGGTGGACAAGTTCGCCTCCGGCGTGCAGCGGTTCACGGTGGGCCTGGCAAAAAAGGTGCTGCTGGCCAACGCCATCGGCCAGCTGTGGGACGTGTACAAGGCCACCCCCACCGCCCAGCTCACCACCCTGGGGGCCTGGCTGGGGGTCATCGCGTTTTCCCTCCAGCTCTACTTCGACTTCTCCGGCTACTCGGATATGGCCATCGGCCTGGGTCGGATGCTGGGCTTCGAGTTTTTGGAGAACTTCAACTATCCCTACCTGTCCAAATCCGCCACCGAGTTCTGGCGGAGATGGCACATCTCCCTGGGGAGCTGGTTCCGGGAGTACCTGTACTTCCCCCTGGGGGGCAGCCGGGTGAAGGTTTCCCGGATGATCTTCAACCTGCTGGTGGTGTGGGCCTGCACCGGCATCTGGCACGGGGCCAGCTGGAACTTCCTGATCTGGGGGCTTTACTACTTCGTGCTGCTGGTCATCGAGAAGACCTTCCTGCTGAAGCGGCTGGAGAAGCTGCCCGCCTGGATCGGCCACGTGTACGCCCTGTTTCTCATCGTGGTGGGCTGGGCCATCTTCGCGGTGGAGGACTTCGGGCAGCTGGGCGGCTATTTGAAGGCTATGTTCGGCTTCGGGGCCGGCCTCATGGACGGGGACTTTCTCTATCACTTCGTCAACTACCTGCCCATCCTGGCCATCGCCTGCGTGGCCTCCACGCCGCTGGCCAAAAACCTGTGGAAGAAGCTGCCGGAGAAGGCCTGGAAGGTCGCCCTGCCGGTGGCGCTGCTGCTGGGGCTGGTTTTGTCCACTGCCTACCTGGTGGACGGCACCTACAACCCCTTCCTCTATTTCCGGTTCTGAGGAGGTGCGGACGACATGAGTAAAAAATACGCGGCGTTTATCACCGTCCTGTTCTGCGCTTTCATCTTCGGCTTCGGCGGCTGGCTGATTTGGGACATGGCTCATCCGAAAGACTTCTCCGAACAGGAGAACCGATACCTCGCCCAGATGCCGGAGCCCAAGATCGGCCGGCTGGAGTTCCCCGGGCTGATGAACGGCACCAACGGGGGCAACTTCTTCAGCGGCGAGTTCATGGAGGATTTTGAGGACTTCGTCACCGACCAGTTCCCCCTGCGGGACGAGTGGATCCATCTCAAGGCCGGGAGCGAGCGGCTGCTGGGCAAAAAGGAGAACAACGGCGTCTATTTCGGCACGGATAACCAGACCCTGTTCGCCTTCTTCAACCCCGCCGCCGACCTGGACAAGCGGGTTAGTTATGTAAACAGGCTGGCGGACAATGTGGACGTGCCGGTGTACTTCTCCCTGGTGCCGGACAAGAGCTACGTCTGGGCGGATCGGCTGCCCGCCAACGCCCCCAACGTGGACGACGGCTCCACCAATCGGGCGGCGCAGCTGCTGGTTAACGATAATATAAATTATGTAAATCTATATGACCGGCTCTCCGGGGACGACGTGTTCTACCGCACCGACCACCACTGGACCACCATGGGGGCGTATCAGGGCTATATGGCCCTGGCGGACGGCATGAACGGCTCCGTCACCGTGCTGGACTATGAGCCCACAAAGGTGTCCGACAGCTTTTACGGCACCACCTGGTCCTCCGCCGGGGCGGGATGGGTCAAACCGGACGAGATCTATACCTGGGTGCCCGAGGGGGCCCTGCAGGTGACCGGCTACCCGGAGGGAAAGCCGGTGGACGTCCCCATGTACGACCTGTCCAGGCTGGAGGTCAAGGACAAGTACTCCATGTTCCTGGGGGGCAACCAGCCCCTGTGTATCCTCCGCAATCCCCTGGTGGAGGGCGGGAAAAAGCTGCTGGTGGTGCGGGACTCCTACTCCGACTCCCTGGCCCCCTTCCTGGGGCTGGACTACGGGGAGGTTCACCTGTGGGATCTTCGGTACAACAACATGTCCTTAAAACAGTACGTGGCGGACAACGGCATCGACCAGGTGCTGGTGCTGTACTCCGCCTCCAACTTTTCCAGCGACAACAATCTGTTCAAGCTGGGAATGTAACAGGAAACAGTGAAAAATCACCCGCTCTCAACGGAGAGCGGGTGATTTGTTATGTCAACTGATATCAGCCCGTCAGCGAAGCCAGCAGGGGAGGGACAGCCTGCCGCACCGTGCACTTGGCGGTGGTCATGGAGTTCCACAGATATTGGGAAAGGGACAGCCCCGCCTCGTCACAGGTCAGCTCCACCAGGTTGGCGGAGCGGGTGGACAGCGCCCGCATCACGGCGGAGGCGGAGCCGTAATACCCCGCGTCGACCTGGGTGACCCAAAGGATATATCCAGCCTGCCGCAGGGCGTCCTGACCGCTCTCGTCCAGGGCGGGGGCCTCCACGACCATCAGCGGATACCGGGCGATGGCCGCCAGCAGGGCGGAGCCCTCCTCCGCCTGGGTCAGGCAGTCCTCCGCCGTCTCGCCGGAGAGGGTGAGGCCCACCGTGTGGCCCACGGCGATCAGCCGGCGCACCGCGTCGTCATTGTCCGGCAGCTCGTCGGGGGAGAAAAGAAACAGCGCCCGCAGATTGGCGTTCTCCAGCGATTCGGCGACCTCCGCCCCGTGATTGCCCCAGCGGTAGGCCAGGGACACCTCGGCGTTTTCACCGGGCAGCGGCTCGGATGGGGCGGGCGTAGGCGTGGCGGCGGGGGTGGGGACGGGCGTGGGAACTGACGGGGCGGCGGTGGGACGCGGCGTGGGCGCAGGGGTGGCCGGGGGCTGGATGGAGGCCAGATAGCGGTTGTAGTTGTCCGCCAGCTGACTGCTGGCCGCGCCCACATATTCCTGGTCGGTGAGCACCACCGCGCTGTTGGTCACCCGCACCAGCGTGCCGTAGGGGGTGGGGGTGAGGGAGTAGTTGATATTGCCGAAGTAACCGCAGATCCACCCGATGGGCAGGAACACCATGGAGTTGCGCACCACGGCGTGGACGTCCAGGGGGTTGTTTTGGATATCGTAGGCGCTGTTGGCCTGCAGGTCAAATACCACGCCCTGCTGTCCGCTGGACACCAGCACCGTCCGCCGGGTGGAGTTGTATTGGGCGCTGACGCCCAGGTTGATGGTGGTCACCCGGCTGGACAACATGGTGTAGGGCACATACAGCGCGCCGCCCGCCCACATGGGCATGTTCTCCGCCGTCATCTCCATGGGCCGGTCGTTCACCGCCATCAGATAGATGCTGGCGGCGGAGCCGTTGGCACTGACGATCAGCCCCATGAGAATGGACACGCACAGGGCGGCGGTGAGAATGATCTTGATAGCCCGCTTCATGGCGCGGCCTCCTTTCCTTTTAATTATGCGGGGTGGTCCTCCAGCCAGCGGCGGATCAGGTCCAGCGCGTGGTTGGCCGCCAGGTTTCGCACCCGATCCCGGCGGTTAGTGCCGCCGCTGAGGTGCAGCTCTTTGACCTCTGTTCCGTCAGGCGCGGCCAGAGCCACATACACCAGCCCCACGGGATTGCCCCGGTCGTCGCTGTCCGGCCCCGCCACGCCGGTGGCGGATACGGCCAGGTCGCAGCCCAGCACCCGCCGGGCGCCCTCGGCCATCTGCTCCGCCACCTCGGCGCACACCGCGCCCTTTTCGTCCAACAATGTCCGGGACACGCCCAGCACATTGGCCTTGACCTCATTGGTGTAGCTGACGATCCCGCCCTTTAAGACGGCGGAGGAGCCGGGCAGGTCGGTGATCCGCTTGGCGATGAGGCCGCCGGTGCAGCTCTCCGCGGTTCCCATGGTGAGGGAGCGCGCCCTGAGGCCCTCCAGCACCACCTGCTCCAGACCGGCCACGTCCGCGCCGTAGACCTTGCGGCCCAGAATGGCGCGCACCTCCGCCTCGATGGGGGCGATGAGGGCGTCCGCCGCTTCTTCCGTGTCCGCCTTGGCGGTGACGCGCAGCTCCACCTCGCCCTCCTTGGCGTAGGGGGCCAGGGTGGGGTTGGTCAGCTCGTTCATGCGGTCGCGCAGGAGGGCCTCCACCTCCGACTCGCCCGCGCCGAACACCCGCAGCGTCCTGGAGCGGATGACCCCCTCGCTGAGACGGCTCAGCCAGGGCATGGCCCGCTCCTTGAACATGGGGATGCACTCCCTGGGCGGGCCGGGGAGCATGACCACATAATTGCCCCCCGCCTGGAACGCGCAGCCGGGGGCGGTGCCCCAGGCGTTGTCCAGGATATCGCAGCCCTCCGGCAGATACGCCTGCTGGAGGTTGTTTTCCGTCATTTTCCTGCCCATTTTGGCGAAAAACGCCTCGATCCCGGCGGCACAATCGGGGTGGAAGACCAGCTTCAGCCCAAAGGCCTCCGCCAGCGTCTGCTTGGTGAGATCGTCGCAGGTGGGGCCCAGACCGCCGGTGGTGATGATCACGTCAGCCCGGTTTCTGGCGATGTCCACCGCCGCCTTCAGCCGCTCCGGGTTGTCCCCCACCACCGTGTGGTAGCGGACGTTCAGCCCCAAAGCGGTCAGCTCCCGGCTCAGATCCCGGGCGTCGGTGTTCAGAATGTTGCCCAGCAGCAGCTCCGTGCCTACGCACAGCAGTTCCACGGTGTGGCTCATGGGATGCGCCCCTCTTTCTGAAAAGTACCTTTTATTTTACCCCAAAAGGGCGGAGCCGTCAACCGCAAACAACCGATTGACAACCGGCCGGGAAATGGGTAAAATAACAAAGTACGCCCTCGTAGCTCAGCAGGATAGAGCGTCCGCCTCCTAAGCGGAAGGCCACGCGTTCGAATCGCGTCGAGGGTGCCACCAAAAACACCGATTTTTGTCCCTGTTTTCGTCAGAAAGCACACAAAGGTCGGTGTTTTTTTGTTCAGCATCACGAAGCGGAGCGCGGGGGGATATTTATTGTTGTTGTTGTGCTTCTGATATCCATCTGAAATCTTGCAAAAATGACCGGCATCATGTAGAATCGAACCAGAGATAACAGCCGTTGATCCGGGCACACGCCGGGGCTGGATAACACATCAGAACAGGAGCGTGCGATATGTTTGTTCCGAAGTATTTTGAAGACCCCCATGTGCTGGATGTGGGGACTGAGGCGCCCCGATCCTACTACATCCCCACCTCTCCGGAGCGCTCCGGGGAACTGGCTGACCGCCGGGACTCAGACCGGTTCACCCTGCTGAACGGGGACTGGAAGTTCCGGTATTACAACAGCGTCTACGACTGTGACCCGGAGTTTTTCCGGCCCGCGACAGATGTCTCCGGGTACGACGACATCCCTGTGCCCGCCAACTGGCAGGATCACGGATACGACATCCACCAGTACACCAACACCCGCTATCCCTTCCCCTTCGATCCACCCTATGTTCCCCATGAGAACCCCTGTGGGACTTATGTGCTGGACTTTGACTATGCCGCTCCCGCCGGGGCCCGGGCGTTCTACCTGAACTTTGAGGGGGTGGACTCCTGCCTCTACGCCTGGCTGAACGGGGAATTCCTGGGCTACCACCAGGTGAGCCACTCCGGCTGTGAATTCGACGTCACCGGCAAGCTCAAAGAGGGCGCCAACCGCCTGGCGGTGCTGGTGCTGAAATGGTGCGACGGCTCCTATCTGGAGGATCAGGACAAATTCCGCGCCTCCGGCATCTTCCGGGACGTGTATCTGCTGGCCCGGCCGGAGGATCACATCCGGGACTACTTTGTCAAGACCGCGCTGACGGACAACTACACCGGCGCGGAGCTGTCCGTCCGGTTCGAGTTTGCCGGCCGGCCCGTGCCGGTGCGCTATGTCCTCAAGAGCCCGGACGGGACGCCCGTGGCCGAGGGGACTTGCCGGGGAGATTCTCTTGCGGTGTCTGTCTCCCACCCCGTCCTCTGGAACGCGGAGGCCCCGGCGCTCTACACGCTGGAGCTCTTCACCCCCGGCGAGGCCATCTGCGAGCGGGTGGGGTTCCGGGAGATCGCCGTCCGGGACAGCGTGGTCTATCTGAACGGCCGGAAGCTCCGCTTCCGGGGCGTCAACCGCCACGACAGCGACCCCTGGGTCAGCGCGGCGGTGAGCCTGGATCACATCCGCCGGGACATGGCCATGATGAAGCAGTTCAACTTCAACGCCATCCGCACCAGCCACTATCCCAATGCCCCCGAGTTCTACAAACTGTGCGACGAGTACGGCTTCTACGTCATCGCCGAGAGCGACCTGGAGGCCCACGGCGTGGTGAATCTGTACGACCTGAACATCTACCGGGACGGGGGCGAGGGGCCCTTCCCGCCCTTTATCATCGACAACCCGGAGTGGACGGACGCCATTGTCGACCGGGTGAAGAAAAACGTGCTGCAGCACAAGAACCGCCCCTCCGTGGTCATCTGGTCCGTGGGCAACGAGGCCGGCTACGGCTGCTGCATCGAGGACGCCCTGGCCTGGATCAAGTCCTGCGACCCCTCCCGCCTGACGCACTACGAAGGGGCGTTCCACAGTCCCCGCGCTCCCCGGCGGGGCCGCAGCGACTACTCCAACCTCGACCTGAGAAGCCGGATGTACGCCCCCATCCCGGAGATCCGCGCCTACCTGGACAACCAGCCGGACAAGCCCTTCATCCAGTGCGAGTTCATCCACGCCATGGGCAACGGCCCCGGCGACATCGAGGACTACTACGCCCTGGAGGAGCAGTACGACGCCTTTGTGGGCGGTTTCGTCTGGGAGTGGTGCGACCACGGCGTGTACATGGGCACCACCCCGGAGGGCAGGCGAAAATTCTTCTACGGCGGCGACAGCGGCGAGTTCCCCCACGACGGCAACTTCTGCATGGACGGCCTGGTCTATCCCGACCGCACCCCCTCCACCGGGCTGTGGGAGTACAAGAATGTGCACCGTCCCCTGCGGATCCGCCTCCAGGACGGCGCCGTCTGCTCCGATGGGGTGCCGGTGGTGCTGCGGAACCGGCTGGACTTCACCAATCTGAAGGACTTCCTGTACCTGACCTGGGAGCTGATCTGCGACGGCGAGGTGACCGCCCAGGGCGAGATCCGCGATGGGGCTCTGCTGGACGTGCCGCCCCGGGGCGAGAAGACCGTCGTGCTGCCCATCGAGGCCCGCTGTGCCCGCCAGGACGTCCCCTGCTCCCTGGTGGTGCGCTCCCGTCTGCTCTGCGCCGATCCGTTCCGCCCCGCCGGCCACGAGCTGGGCTTTGACCAGCTTGTTCTCCGGGACGGCCTGCCCACCGTCACCCGTACTCTGCTGGAGGGTGAGAAGGCGGCCATGGCTGGAGCGTTGGACTGCCGGGAGGACGACCGTTTCCTCACCGTGGAGGGCGGCGGCTTCCGCTATGTCTTCAACAAGCTGACCGGTATGTTCGAGACCATGTCCTACCGCAACCGAAGCCTGCTGGATCGACCCATGGAGCTGAACGTCTGGCGCGCTCCCACCGACAATGACCGGGTGGTGAAGAACCTGTGGCTGGCGGCGGGGTATGACCGCCTCCAGAGCCGCACCTATTCCGTCACCTGGAGCGCCCTGCCGGAGGGCGGCGTGGAGATCAGGGCCGTGCTGGGCATGGCCCCCGTCTACCGCCAGAAGTACCTGGATGTGAACGGCGTGTGGCACATCTTCCCCGACGGCAGGCTGTCCGTCCACTTTGAGATCGACCGGGACAAGGTGGCCAACGGCGAGCTGCGGGACTACTTTGACCACGGGGAGATCCGCTATAACAAGAGAGGGTTGGAGGACGCGTTCTCTGTCACGGAGGCGTTCCTGCCCCGGCTGGGTCTGCGGCTGTTCCTGCCCAAAGAGATGAATCGGGCGGAGTATTACGGCTACGGCCCCTATGAGAGCTATGTGGACAAGCGCCGGGCCGACTGGCAGGCCGCCTTCCGCTCCGATGTGGCGGCGCTCCACGAGGACTATCTGCGGCCCCAGGAGAACGGTAGCCACTACGGCTGCGGCTATGTGCGCCTGGAGGGCGGCGGCCTCCGCCTCACCGTCTGCGGGGACGAGCCGTTCAGCTTCAACGCCTCCCCCTACACCGCCGAGGAGCTGACCGCCAAGGCCCACAACTACGAGCTGGAGCCCTGCGGCAGCACGGTGCTGTGCGTGGACTACCGGCAGAGCGGCATCGGCTCCGGCAGCTGCGGCCCACAGCTGGCGCGGGAGTACCGCGTCAACGGGGAGCACTTCGATTTCACCTTCCACTTTCTGCCCGAGGCGCTGTAAAACCCATAAAGCGCGACAAAAACCGCCCCGCGGAGCCATCCGCGGGGCGGTTTTCCGTATTATTTCAGCATGGTCACCGTGCCGGAGGATACGGTGTAGCATCGTCCGTCGTCCCCGGCGATCCGGAGGGCAAACCCATCGTCCACCCCCGTCGCCGTGCCGGTGAGGACAGCGCCGTTCCACGCAAAGGACACCCGCCGGCCGATGGACAGGCAGCGGCTCCGATAACGCTCCAGCCAGCCTGCGCGGTTCCCGGGGAACTCCTTTGCCATGGCGTCCAGCTGATTCAGCAGCGCCAGCGCCAGCCGGTTGGGATCCACGGGATAGCCCGCCTGTGCCAGGGAGACGGCCACGTCCTCCAGACCCTGGGCCCGGAACAGGCCGGCGGTCTGGGTCAGATTGATCCCCATGCCGATGACTACATAGTCCGCGCCGCCGTCCGCCCCCAGAGGGGACAGCTCGGCCAGGATACCGCACAGCTTGCGGCCGTTCAGCCAGATGTCGTTGAGCCATTTGATCTCCGCCGGGGCGCCGCTGGCCTCCCAGATGGCCTCCCGGACGGCTACCGCCGTCCAGCCGGTGAGGGTGAGCAGCTCGGCGACCGGGGCCCGGGGGCGCAGCAGGACGGACAGATACAGACCCGCGCCCTTTGGCGACTGAAACGAGCGGCCGTGGGTACCCCTCCCGGCGGTCTGCTCCAGGGCGATCAGGGCGGCGCCCTCGGGGGCGCCGGCGGCGGCCAGGGCTTTCAGCCGGGTGTTGGTGGAGTCCACCACCTGCTCCACGGTGACCTTTCCGGCAAAGAGACTGTCCGCCGGAAGCTCCCGGTTGAGGAGAGCGGCGGACAGTTCAATGATCTTGTCTTGTTCCATGGTCACTGCTCCAGCGTGTCGATGAGGGCGAAGGTGAACTCCAGCTGTTGCCCGTCCCGGAGGACGGTACAGGTGATGGTGCTGTCCACCCCGGCGGTATAGAGCACCCGCCGCAGGGCGGCCAGGGTGGGGGTCTCGGTGCCATTGGCGGCCACAATCAGGTCGCCCGGGCGGAGGCCGGCGTCACGGGGGGCGTCGGCAGTGAGCTCCTCGATCCGGATGCCCGTGCGGCCATCCACCGTGGCGACGATGCAGGAGATGCCGATGGAGGGCCGCCAGCTGGCCCCGGTGGCCAGAATGCGGTTGACGAAGGGCAGCAGGTCGGTGGTGGGGATGGCCAGCCCCAGCCCCTCGATGACGGTGTTGTTCTCAATGCCGGTGATCTTGGCGGACACGATGCCCACCACCTGGCCCCGGTCGTTGAGCAGGGGGCCGCCGGAGTTGCCGGAGTTCACCGGGGCGGAGGTCTGGATCAGGGTCAGGCCGTTGGTGCTGTTGTCCCGGCCCAGGGCGGAGACGATGCCCTCGGTCATGGAGCCCAACAGATTTCCCATGGGGTTGCCGATGGCGTACACCCGGTCGCCCACGGAGAGGCTGTCCGAGTCGCCCAGGGGGATGGTGGGCAGACCGTGGCCATCGATCTTGAGCACCGCCAGGTCGAACTCCCGGTCATAGCCCACCAGCCGGGCGTCATAAGTGACCTCGCCGTCCAGCAGCATGACCTCCAGGGAGAGGCCCCCGTTGATGATGTGATAGTTGGTGAGCACGTAGCCGGAGGACTCCACCAGGATGCCGGTGCCGGTGCTGTAGCCGTACTTCTGGGTGGCGGAAACGGACACCACCCCCGGCAGTACCCGCTTATAGATGGTGTTGGCGGGCAATGCCGCGCCGATCCTCCCATCCAGCGCCAGCTGGATCTCCGGCGCGGGAGAGCTCCAGGGGAGATCCTCCGGCGTCCACTGGGTCTCAGGCTGGGCGCTGTAAGTGGGCCGGGCGGTGTTCTCCGGGCCGGGGCGGGACACGGCGGAGACCTGCCGCACGATATAGACGATGCGGAAGGTGAAAAAGACGATGAGCAACAGGGCGGCGATCAGCAGCAGGATGCCGACGATCAGAAAGACCACCTGCAGCGTGTCCCGCCTGGATTTGCGGGGCGCGGGGGGCATGGGCAGGGAGCGCCCCTCCGAAACGGCCGGCCAGCGGTCAGACAGATAGTTGTCCACGGGGCGTTTCCCTCCTCTCTTATGCCCTGGTCAGGGTGAATACGAATTTGGTGAGACCGTCCTCGCTGGTGCAGGTGATGTTCTCCTTGTGGCTGTTGAGGATGGTCTTGACGATATAGAGGCCCAGGCCGACGCCGTCCCGATCCACACTGCGGGAGTGGTCGGTCTTGTGGAACCGGTCGAAGATGAGGGCCAGCTCCTCCGGGGGGATGGTGTCCCCCTGGTTGCTGATGGCGATGGTGGCCTTGGGGCCCTTGGCGGTGACGGACACCCCCAGGGTGCCGCCGGGCCTGGAGAACTTGATGGCGTTGTCCAGCAGGTTGTAACACACCTGGGTGATGGCGTCCTGGTCGCCCCACACAGGCACAGGCTCCTCGGGCAGCTGCATATCCACCTGGAGCTGGGCGGCGTCCACCTTGCTCTCCAGGGTGATGAGGGTGCGCACCAGGGTCTCCGAGATGTCGAACTGCTGCTGGGCGGCCCGCTCATCGGACTGGAGCCTTGACAGATCCAGCATGGAGCGCACCAGCCGGGACAGCCGCCGGGTCTCGGAGGAGATGATCTGCAGATAGTCCTTCTCCTTTTCCGGGGGGATGGTGCCGTCCAGAATGCCGTCGGCAAAGCCGGCGATGGTGGTCATGGGGGTCTTCAGCTCGTGGGACACGTTGGCGATGAACTCGCTGCGGCGCTGCTCGCTCCGGGCCAGGGAGTCGGCCATGTTGTTGAAGGCGTCGGCCAGCTCACCCACCTCGTCACGGCGCTTGCCCACGTCCACCCGCACGTCCAGCTGTCCCAGGCCGAACTGCCGGGCGGCGGCGGCGATCTCCTTGATGGGTTTGGACTGCCGCATACTGGTAAAGGAGCACAAAATGGCGGCGATGAGTACCACCGCCACGGCGGTGACCAGGAAGATGCCGGCCAGCTCTTTCCAGATCCCGCTGATGCGGGAGGCGTCGCTGGACACCAGCACCAGCCCCTGCAGGAGCCCGTCAGTGCTGGTGATGGGCAGCCCCACCAGATAGCGCCGTTCGCTGTACAGCCCATCCAGCGTGGTCATGCCGGCGTAGGAGCCGTTTTTGACCCGATCCACCAGGGCGGCGGACAGGGTGTGGTTTTCCAGACGGCTCAGCTCCTGCTGGCCGCTGGTGGCGAACAGCACCAGGCCGGAGTTGTCGCAGATCATGATGTGGGAGCCGCCCACCTGGGCCACGGTGGACAGATAGACCTGAAAGTCCCGCTTCTGCCAGCTGGTGCCGCCGTTGGCGTTTACGTAGTTGGAGGTGAAGGAGGCGATGTACCCGGCGTTCCGATCCAGCGCCTGCTCCTGCTCCCGGATGGTGTACTGGTAGCTGAGGGTGGCGAAGGACGCGCCCAGCATCAGGAAGGACAGCAGCACCATGCCCGCCATGGCGGCGAACTGCCGTCCGTACATGGTCTTCATCAGCCGGCCACCTTGAATTTATAGCCCACGCCCCACACGGTCAGCAGCAGTTCGGGGTTGGCGGGGTCGTCTTCGATCTTTTCGCGCAGGCGCTTGATGTGGACGTCCACCGTGCGGCTGTCGCCGAAGTAGTCGAAGCCCCACACCTCGTCCAGCAGCTGGTTCCGGGTGAACACCCGGTTGGGGGAGGAGGCCAGGTGGAACAGCAGCTCCAGCTCCTTGGGGGGCGTATCCACCTTTTTGCCGTCCACCAGCAGCTCATAGGAGTCCAGGTCGATGACCAGGGACTTGGGCTTGTCGAACACCAGCCGCTTGCCGGCGGGTTCCTCCTCCTCGCCGCCGGTGCGGCGGAGGACGGCGTGGACTCTGGCGAGCAGCTCCTTGGTCTCGAAGGGTTTGGTGATGTAGTCGTCGGCGCCCATCTCCAGGCCGTTGACTTTGTCCTCCAGCTCGCCCTTGGCGGTGAGCATGATGATGGGCGTCTTGGAGGTCTCCCGGATCTTGCGGCACACCGCCCAGCCGTCCATGCCGGGCAGCATGATGTCCAGCAGCACCAGGTCGGGCTGGAAGGCCTGGAACTTCTCCAGCCCCTCCACGCCGTTGCCGGCGGTCTGGCACTCCATTCCCTCCTTCTCTAAGTAGAGCCGGAGCAGATCGGCGATATTCTTATCGTCCTCGACGACCAAAACCTTCTTGGGCATGGAAAACACCCTTTCTGTCGGTAAATTTCATACAGAATTATTATACTTGCTTGATACGGTCTCTGCAAGCCTGTGGAAGCATTTTACCCCCGTTTTCAGCGGAAATGGTGGCGAAATTGTAAATTGCGGCGCATTTTCACAGCACGCTGGAGCGATCCACCCCGATGTCCGGGCGGCAGCAGGGCTCCTTCTCTTTCAATTTGGCGGTGAGGGACGTGCGGATCTCCTCGTCGGTGAGCTCCGCCTCATAGGGGATCACCACGTCGAACCGCAGATCCATGCGGTCGTCCCCCCCGGTACGGAGGTCGTGGACAGTGGCGCCGGGATGGAGCTCTTTGGCGGCGGCCTCCACCAGCTCCTTCAGGCGGCGGAGCCGGGGATCGTCCGCGCCGACCGGATCCATATGGATGACCGCCTCCAGGCCGAACCGCTCCTTCAGCTCCCGCTCGATGTGGTCGACCACGGCGTGGATGGCCACCAGGGAGGAGTCCTCCGGCACCTCTACATGGACGGACATCATCCGCCGGCCGGGGCCGTAGTCGTGGATGATCAGGTCATGGATGCCCAAGATTTCCCCGTGGGAGAGGATCAGCCCCTCGATCTCCTTCACCGTGGCGGGGTCGGGCGGCTCGCCCAACAGGGGGTTGACGGTGGCTCTGGCCGCCGCCCAGCCGGAGCGGAGGATCAGCGCGGCCACCACCAGGCCCAGCGCGCCGTCCACCCAGGAGCCCAGCACCGGGGTCAGCGCCAGCCCGGCCAGCACGGCGCCGGTGGCCAGCACGTCGCCCAGGGCGTCCGCTGCTGCGGCGTTCAGGGCGGGGGAGTCGATCTTCTTCGCCCAGTACCTGTCGAACCGGTTCAGGCCGATCTTCGCCAGGATGGCGATCACCAGGATGACGACGGCGGGCACGGTGAGGACGGTCTCCTCCGGGTGGAGGATCTGCCAAATGGCGTCCCGTCCCAGCTCGATCCCCACCAGCAGGATCAGCAGGGACACCGCCAGCCCCGCCAGGTACTCGATGCGCCCATGGCCGAAGGGGTGTTCCTCGTCCGCCCGCTGGGCGGACAGCCGGAAGCCGGCCAGCGTCACCAGGGAGCCGACGGCGTCGGACAGGTTGTTGAAGGCGTCGGCGGTGACGGACACCGCCCCGGTGAGGAACCCGGCGATCAGCTTGACGGCGAATAGGGACAGGTTGACCGCCACTCCCACCCATCCGGCAAAAGCGCCTTTCGATTGTCGGTTCACACTGGCATCGTTCATATCGATCTCTCCAAATCCAGGGTCATAGGAAAGCATAGCGGCCCCGCTTGACCACTATTCCAACAAAATCGCGATAAAAGAAAACCGCCCGCGGAGGGCGGTTTTCCACTTGTCAGGAATTGGGGCGGCAGGCGCGGAGCACAGACATGGAGGGCATCTGCCTCGGCAGTTTCATGCGAAACAGGGTTTGGGGGGTCTTGACCTCCCGCACCTCCAGGCCGCTGCCGTCGGTCATCATGGGGGCGGTGAAGGAGACGGCGGCCACATCGGGCCCCACCACTTCCACCTCATCTCCGGCGGCGAACTTGTTCCGCAGGGACAGCAGGGCGCTGCCGCTGTCGTCACAGCTCACCACCATGGCCAGCACCTGCCAGTCCCGGACGTACCGTGCGTCGCCGGTGTACTGCCCCGGCTGGCCGAACCAGAAGCCGGTGGAGTAGGGCCGGTGGCTGACCTTTTCCACCTCGGAGCGCCAGACGGGGTCAAGAGGTCTGCCCTCTGCCGCCGCGTCGATGGCGTGGCGGTAGGCGGCGGTGGTCATGCCGGCGTAATAGGCGCTCTTGGCCCGGCCCTCGATCTTCAGGGAGTGGAGGCCGGCGGCCATCAGCTCAGGGACGTGGTCGATCATGCACATATCCCGGCTGTTGAGGATGAAGGTCTCATTGCCCTCCTCATATACGGGGAAGTATTCGCCGGGGCGCTTCTCCTCCATGAGGGCGTACTGGTAGCGGCAGGGCTGGGCGCAGGCGCCCCTTGTGGCGTCCCGGCCGGTCATGTAGTTGGACAGCAGGCAGCGCCCGGAGTAGCTGACGCACATGGCCCCGTGGACGAAGCCCTCCACCTCCAGCCCTCTCGGGGCCCTGGCGCACAGCTCCGCCACCTCATGGAGGGACAGCTCCCTTGCCAGGATCACCCGGCTGGCGCCCATCTCGTGCCAGACCCGGGCCATCTCGTAGTTGGTGATGCCCGTCTGGGTGGACATGTGCACCTGGAGCCGGGGGGCGTACTTTTTACACAGAGACAGCACCGCAGCATCCCCGGCGATGACGGCGTCCGCGCCGGAGGAATCCAGAAATTCCAGCCATGGGGGCAGTTTCGCCACCTCATCGTTCCGTGCCATGGTGTTGCAGGTCACGTGGACGCGGGCGCCGTACCGGTGGGCCAGCGCCACGGCCTGGGGCAGTTCCTCCTCCGAGAAGTTGCCGGCGAAGGCCCGCATCCCGAAGGCGGGACCCGCCAGATATACCGCGTCCGCCCCGTAGGCCAGGGCCATCTGCAGACGCTCCATGTCCCCCGCGGGGGAGAGCAGCTCCGGCTTAATTCCCGGATTCACGGCTGATCCGGTCGATGTTGGCCTGGTGTTCCGCAAAGGTGTGGGCGAAGACATGGGCGGGGGAGCCGTCCTCGCCGCCGTGGGGATCCAGCACGTAGTAGTAGTAGTTGGTGTCCTCTGGATCCATGGCGGCCTCCAGGGCCTTGATGCCCGGGTTGGCGATGGGCCCGGGGGGCAGGCCCTGATACTTGTAGGTGTTATAGGGGGAGTCGATCTCCCGGTCGGCGAGGGTGGGCTCCTTGCCGCCGTTGATATAGACCAGGCAGGCGTCGATCTGAAGGAAGCCCACCGTCTCGGCGTCCAGGTTCTCAAGACGGTTGTAGATGACGGAGGAAATCTTGCCGTAGTCGGTGCCGTCGGTCTCCTTCTCGATCAGGGAGGCGATGGTGACGATGTCGTGGAGCGAGTATTCGCTGTCCTCGGTGAAGGTGCCCAGGTACTCGTCCATCTTGGCGTCGAACTGCACCAGCATCTTGTTGATGACGTACAGCGGATCCTCGCCCAGATAGAAGGTGTAGGTGTCGGGGAAGAGATAGCCCTCCAGCCGGTGATAGTCGCCCAGGGGCTCGTGGCCCTTGAGCCAGGAGAAGGCGTAGTCGTGGGTGGCGGCCATCTCCTGGAGCTGTTCCACCGTGGTGACGCCGCTGTCCGCCAGCAGGTTAAAGATCTGATCCAGAGTATAGCCCTCGGGGATGGTCACGTCGATCTGCTGCCGGGTAGCGGAGGAGGTGCTCATATTCACCACCAGCGCCCGGTAGTCCATCTCGGTGTTCAGCTCGTAAGTGCCGGGGACGATCTTCCTGTCGGCGTGGGAAAACCAGGCGTACAGCTTGAACAGCCACTTGTACTGGATGAGACCCTCTTCCTTCAGCTCGTCCACGATGCTGTCCATATCCGCCCGGGTCTCGGTGACGGGCTTGCCGTTGTCATCGGTGGTCTCCACCTCGACCATGGAGCTCACCGGCACGTTGATGGTGACGGAGGTATACTCCTTGTTCAGACCCAGCAGGTCGCAGGCCCAGATCCAGCCCATGGTGGCGATGATCCCGGCCAGGCCGATGACCACCAGGACGTACAGAATGGCTCCGGCGACCTTGGCGCCGCCGGTGTGTTTGGCCCGCTGGGAGCGCTTGCGGGCGGAGACGCGCCGCCCGGAGCTTTCCTGCCCGGAGGCGGAGGTGCGCTGACTGTAGGACTGCTGGCCGGAGGCGGAACTGCGCTGGCTGTAAGACTGCTGACTGGGAGCAGATCTGCGCCGCCGGACGGGCTGCTGATCGGAGCCCTGAGGGCGGTTGTGGTCGTATTCTGCCATGGGGGATCACTCCTTTGTAGACGGGCGGCGTGTCACCGGTTCTTCACACGCCGCATAGTATGACCTGGAAACGGGAACGGAGTTCGGCTCCGGCGCCGCCAAAGCGGGATCGAAGCGGGCGCGGCGTCTGAGCCGGTCCCTGTGACCGGGACATTTTATGTGAGGTGACAAAATCATGTGTTGTGGTAACAATGGTGGTTTCGGCGGGGGCTGCTGGTGGATCATCATCCTGATCCTCATTCTGTGCTGCTGCTGCGGTAACAACATGGGCGGCAACAGCTGTGGCTGCGGCAACAACGGCTGCGGCTGCAACGACGGCTGCGGCTGCTAAGGTACCTGACCGGGGCGGGGGAGCGGCGCTTCTCCGCCCCCTGCTCTGGCGGGAAAGGGGACAGGCCTATCCGTCTGTCAGCACCAGATCCACCGGGTGGTCAAATCCATCCCGGGGGAGGTGTTCCACCAGCCGCTCCGCAGGGCAGACGCACACGGAGAAGCCGTTGAACCCGGCCAGGAAGCGGTCGTAATAGCCGCCGCCGTGGCCCAGACGGTAGCCCTCCCTGTCGCAGAGAACGTGGGGGATGAGGGCGGCGTCTGTCTCTGCCGCCGGGACGACGGAGCAGTCCGCGCCGGGGGCGGGGATGCCGTATTTGCCGGGGATCAGATCGGATTCCGCCCTCACCTGGCGCAGTTCAAGCTGGCGGCCGGGCAGGCACACCGGGTAGACCACCCGCTTGCCCTTCTCCAGCAGCGTCCGGAGCAGGGGACGGGTGTCGGGCTCGGCGCCCACGCCGTCAAACAGCAGTACGGTGCGGGCGCCCTCCACCTGGGGGAGGGACACAAACCGCTCCAGCAGGGCGGCGGCCTCCGCTTTTGGCAGAGAGGCGGCCTGCCGCCGAAGCGCGGCCTTTTCCTCAGAGACCGTCATTCGCCGTAGTGGACTTTGGTGCGGACTTCGTCGGCCTTGGCGGTGCCGGCCAGCATCTCCACGATGGCGAGGCCGAAGTCGAAGGCTGAGCCGGCGGCGCGGCCGGTAATCAGCCGGCCCTGGGCCACCACCGGGCGATCCATCACGGGGGTGACGCCGGCGGCGGAGAGCTGGCCCTCCATGCCGGGGTAACACACCGCGTGGATACCGGCGGGCAGCAGACCCGCCCGGGCCAGCAGGGTGGGGGCGGCGCAGATGGCGGCCACCCAGATCTGGGGATCCGCCATGGCCTGGCGGATCAGACTCATGGCGACAGCGCTGCACTCCATGGAGGAGACGCCGCCCATCCCGCCGGGGAGCATGAGCATGTCGTTTGGGTTCAAAGTCACCGCCGCGGCGGGCAGATCCGCCTGGACGGTGACGCCGTGGCTGCCGGTGACGGTGCGCCCGTCCACTCCTGCCAGCGTCACCGGCAGACCGGCCCGGCGAAGCAGATCCGCGGGCACCAAGGCCTCGGCCTCTTCAAAGCCGGCGCCCAGCAAAATATAGATCATGCCGGTCACTTCCCTTTCACGCGGGCGCCCAGCGCCTGCACCAGAATCAGGGGCAACTTCGCCATCCGGCCGATGCGGGACGGCTCCTTATATAAACGGTAGAGCCACTCCAGGCCCAGCTTTTGCATCTTCTCCGGGGCGCGGTCTACCTTGCCGGCGAACACGTCCAGCGAGCCGCCCAGGCCGATGTACAGCTTCGCGCCCGCCTCGGCCCCGTGGGCGGCGATCCACTTCTCCTGCCGGGGGAAGCCCAGGCAGACGAACACCACGTCGGCCTTTGAGGCCCGGATGGCCTCAACGACGGGGGCGTCGTCCTGAAAGTAGCCGTCGTGGGTGCCGCAAATGTTGAGGCCGGGGTACCGGGCGGTGAGCCGCTTCGCGGCTTCCTCCGCCACGCCGGGCTTAGCGCCCAGCAGGAACAGGCGCTTGTCAGTGCCGGCGATCTTTCCCATCAGCGCGGAGGCGAAGTCCACGCCGGGCACCCGGCCCTTCAGCGGCCGGCCCAGAATTTTCGCGGCGTAGATGACGCCGATGCCGTCGGGCAGCACCAGGTCGGCGTCCGCCAGCACCTTGGAGAACTCGGGATCCTTCTCCGCCCGCTGGATCATCTCCGGGTTGGGGGTAACGGCCAGGTGGGGGCGATTCTCCTCCAGCATGGCCAGGGCGCGCTGCACCGCCTCATCCGGCGTGACATTGTCAAAGCTGACGCCCAAAACGTCGATCCGCACCGGGCAGTCCTCCCATCAGGGGGTTATAACAACCCAATTTTTGTGGTAGTATATCACATCAAAAATGAAAAGTCCACCTCTGAACGCAAGGATTTACAGTTGCGTCACAACTTGGCGGGAAAACGCGGAAAAAGCCCTTGACAAAGGGGCGGGTTGCGGATATAATACAATTCCGTTGAGCGATGAGCGCCCAACGAACCGGACTCGGACGATTAGCTCAGCTGGTATGAGCATCCGCTTGACGTGCGGGAGGTCACAGGTTCAAGTCCTGTATCGTCCACCATTTTCCGGCCTGAAACCACGAGTTTCGGGCCGGATTTTTCTGTTTTCGGAACTTATTTCGCAGGATTATTTTGGGAATTTTTGCGTTTTTTCGGTCTGACCACATAAATGACCACAGTCAGAAAAATTTGCCCCTTCGGGACGAGGTCCCGGAGGGGCGTAAAGCGGGATGTTATGGGGTGGCGCGTTGGGTGCGTAATCTTTGATTTGGCGGTTCATTTTTTGGGTCGATAGTGAGCTTATTGTTTTATGCGGGGAAGTTTTTGCAGCGTAAATCTTTTGGGTTTATACAAGGGTGGTTACCCGCTCAAAGATGATTTGCCGGCGGAGATACAGATTCGCTATTGCCATAGACAAGCTCCCGGCTTTTGGCGGTCAGCATCATGTCCGCGCTCTGTCCTGCATATATCAAGTCTTTTTATCCGACGCGAATCAATTCGATCCCTTCACTTTTTCCCAAGTTCCGGCTGTACAGCTTCTCCGTGGAGTTGTTCCAGTGTTCGTGGACGCCCAGGTTGGTGACCATATGCCCCTGGCTGTCCGTGTAGACAGTGCCGGAGGGCGCATTCGCCACCAGCCCTGCCTCATGGAGATAATTCTCCACGGAGGGGTTATTCCGCAAGGCGCCGTTGCGCTCCGTGACGGCGGGCTCGTTCAT